>CANCKZ010000011.1 GCA_947378695.1 Rickettsiales bacterium | reverse complement strand
ATATCCTGTGCTGTTGCGATGATTGGAAGACCAGCACCAACATTAGCTTCGTAAAGGAAATATACCCCATTTTTCGCACAAGAGTTATGAATTTCCTGATACTTTTCAAACGGCAAAGAGTTCGCTTTTTTACTTGCCGAAACAATATGCACACCGTGTTCAATGAATTTCACATAACTGTTTGCAAGAATTTCGCTGGAAGTTAAGTCGACCAAAATTGGGTTTGAAATATCGTTTTTGATTATTTGTTCCAAAATTTCCTCTGGGCTTGAATATTCAACGGCACCATTTTCAAATTCGTTTGCAACGGTTGAAACATCGGTTGCTTCTGGGTTTATGAGGAATTTTTTACTGTTGGCAATTAAATTTATGGAAATGCTCACGCCTTGTTTTTCGAAGTATTCCATCTGTTTTTGAACCATTTTCACCAAGCCTTTTGCAATATTTCCATAACCAAAAAGGCACAAAGAAACATGGTTTTGCTTTAAAAAACACGCTTTGTTTATTTCGTTCATAACAAAATCAGTCTTTGAAGATTCCACCGAAAACGAAATGTTGACCTCCGAAGCATTTTGTGCAATTGTGTGAATATTCACACCTTTTTTCCCAAGGAAAGAGAACAAATTCCCAGCTGTTCCTGTTTTTCCTATCATTCCATTACCAATAACGGAAATTACCGATTGGTTTTCTAGCACGAAATATGAAAACAGCTTTTTGGAAATTTCGCCAGCAAACCTTGCTTCAATGTAGCTCTTCACTCGCTCTGTGTGATATTTCTTCACACCAAAGGAAATGGAAGATTGCGATGATGATTGTGATGTTATCAGAATTTGAATCTCGTTTTTGTAACAGAAGCTGATAATTTCACCAAAAATTCCAAGCAGTTCATCGTTTAGAGTATGTTCCAGCGTGATAATTCCAACGCCTTGCGTGCAAGTTGCAATTTTGACATTTGAAGCTGTTGGGTTTTGCGAGATTGTTGTTTCAACCGTTGAATTTTCAATTTCCACGATTTCCACAATAGCATTCTTATTACGAATTGCCAAAAGTTCGGTTTTTGTCAAGCCGTTGAAGTTCAGCGATGGAGCTTCCAGAATATCTTGAAACGAGATTTCCTTGATGATTTGCGGATTTTTTGCGTATTTGGAATCGATGTTATAAATGTGCTGTTTGTGTTTTAGAAGTAGAACTTTTTCAAGGTTGTGTGGAGTGGTGGAATCTGCATTTTTTGTGTAATATTGCACAAAATTCAACCTTCCTTGCGTGTGTTTTGTTAAAAGTGTGAATGTGAAACGAGAAAAATACTCACGAATAATATTCACAATATTTTGTGTAAATTCCCCAGAAAGTTCAACGAATTTTATTAGAGATTCAAGGTCTTGATAAAAACCCTCAATCATTGAATGGATTTCTGGAAGGTTATCAAAAATGTTTTTATATTCCAAAACAATATTTCGAAGCATTGTGTAACAGGAGGAATCCCCGATTTTAGAAGCTTGCAGAATTGTCAGAATATTTTTCTGTGCATTTTCTGTTAAAGTGACGAAGGTCATATCCGGTTTTAGCGTTTCAATTGAACTAATTAGCATTTCAAGACTGGTTTTGCTGACAAGACACGATGGGTCTATTTTTGCGATGCAAGGCATAAATAAAATTTGACAAAATAACATTGCGGTGTTTTTATGGTGTAAATATAAATTTGCAAGAAAAATGACAAACGAAAAGCTTAATTTGGAAATTGAGCTGGAAAATAAAATTTTCACACTGGTTGGAATGTCTGGCTGTGGGAAAACAACCCTTTCGCAAAAACTTGCAAACGAAGGTTTTTTCCACTATTCAATAGATTACGAAATTGCTCACACGCACATGCAAAAGCAAATTCGCCAATCTGTGATTGATAAAATTAAACTTGAAAGCAAATATTTCAAAGAACTTCACGAAACATTTGCCGTGAAGTTGGAACTTTCTCTGACATTTGACGACCTTGCCCTAATCACAATGTTTGTTATTCCGGAAAATGAAAATGGGAAAATTCCGCTTGGAAAGTTTGTGGAAAATCAACGGTTTTATAAGGAATCTGAACTTCTTGCAACAAAAATATTCCACCAAAAAGCACAAATTGCGTTTGAAAACTATAATTCCACGGGCTTTATTAACGATGCAACAGGCTCCATTTGTGAAGTTGTCCTTGATAACACACCAGAAAGCAAGGAACTTCTGCGGTTAATTCGTGAAAAATCCCGCCTTGTTTTCATTCAAACCGATGAAAGACATAGGGATTTGTTGATTGCAAGATCGAAAGAAAAAGTGAAGCCGATACTCTACAACCATCAATTTCTTATGCAAAACCTTGCGGATTTTTACAAAATGGAAAGTTTTCCGCCAGAATTTGAAATTGACAAAGCATTTTTCATTCAACTTTTCCCGAAATTGCTTGATTTCAGAAAGGAAAATTATGAACAACTTGTGAAAGAAACAAACGGCATTGTTGTGAATTCAAGCGAAATTGAAAAAGTTATAACCGTAAAAGATTTTATTAAAACTCTGCATGAAAAACAAAATAATTGATGTCAACCTTCAAAATGCGTACAAAATAACGATTGCAGAATCTTGTAATTCCATTGGCGAAGTTTTGAAGCAATATATTCCAACAAATGCGGTTGTTATTCACGATTGCAACTTGCCTGTGGAATTTTTGTGGGAAATAAAAAAAAGTTTTGTTGAAAGTGGAATTGTTTGCGAATTTCTGGAAATAAAAAAAAGTGGGGAGGCTATCAAAACCCTTCAAACATTGGAAGAAATCTGCGAGGAGTTGGCATTAATTGGAGTGAACAGGAAAACAACCCTTATTGCACTTGGTGGCGGAACTGTGGGCGATTTTGTCGGTTTTGTTGCCTCAACATTTATGCGTGGTGTGCCATTCATTCAAGTTCCAACAACACTTCTTTCAATGGTGGATAGCTCCGTTGGCGGGAAAGTTGCGGTGAATCTTGGGCGAGCAAAAAATTGCATTGGGGCGTTTTATCAACCAAAACATGTGTTTATTGATATCTCATTTTTGAAAACCCTTGCGGAAATTGAACTTGTTTCCGGCTATGCGGAGGTTTTGAAATATGGCTTTATTCAAGATGTCGATTTTTATGACTACCTAATTTCAAACGCTCAAACATTTGTGGATTTCGTGCGTGATAGAAGTTTTGGCGGCGAAGTTGTGGAGTATCTGACGCATATTGTTGGAACATCGTGCAAAATTAAGGCAGATATTGTTTCGCAAGACGAAACAGAAACCCTTGGCATTCGTGAGAAACTCAATTTCGGACACACATTCGGGCATGCCTTCGAAGGCATTTTTATTGGAAGACTTCCTCACGGAATTGCCGTTGGAATTGGTATGATTTGTGCCTTGAAATATTCCAAAATTTCCGTTGATGAAGTGTTGAAACACTATGAGGCGGTTGGTCTTTTGAGTGATATATCACAGTTTTGCGAAAAAAATAATACAAAAATTCCAACAGTTGAAGAAATTGTTGGCTTTATGTTAAAAGACAAGAAGAATAATCAAGGAAGCATAAAGTTGATGCTTCTTGAATCAATTGGCAAAGCTTTTGTGCGTGAGGAAAAGGCGGAGGATATTTCCGCCTTCCTTGGGTAGATGCGTGCGAGGAAAAAACGGCAGAAGAAAGGGGCGGAAGGTGTTTTTCCGCCAACTTTTTGCAGGCTTGGTAGGCTATTTTTTCTTTGCAATAATTGCTTTTAGTTTGCCAAAAATGCTTTTTTTCGTTTCAACGCTTTTAACATCAGGCTTTCTGTTGTTATGAGGTTTCTTCTTGCGGTTGTTGTTATTACGCCCTTCGCCTTGACGGTTTGGGTTTGGGGCACGCTCGCCAGAATTCACAGGGTTTGGCGTTGCATTTGCGTGGATTGCTATGCGTTCAGGTTTTTTAACTTCCTCATATTCTTCGGGGTTCCAGTCTTTTTCTGAAACGAAAAGTCCGTCTTGGTCTTCCGATTTGCTGATATCCGTGATTTTATATTTATTCCCGCTTTCAGTTGCCGCAAAGGTTATGCGAACTTTGTGTTCCTCCTCAATTTCCTTCAAAAGGTTTGTTTTGAAGTTCAAAATGTGCATTGCAGTTTCAGCACCAGATTCAATGTGAAGCTTGGTGATTGTTTTGCCAGATTTATAAATGAAGCTTGTAATTTGACGCAAAAGCGACATTGAAATATGTTCAACCGATTGCACAAATCCACCGCCGTTACAGTGCGAGCAAATGTGTCCCGATGTTTCAAGTAATGTTGGGGAGGTTCTTTGGCGTGAAATTTCCATCAATCCAAAGGAGGATATTGAAAGAATTTGCACACGAACACGGTCTTTTTCAAGGGCAGATTTAATTTCTTTTTCAATAATTCTGCGGTTGGAATATTGGTTCATATCGATAAAATCCACAACGATTAACCCAGAAAGGTTACGAAGACGCAGTTGTTTTGCAATTTCGTGGGCGGCCTCCTTGTTAGTCTTAACCGCAGTTTCTTCAACACTTGCTTCACCGGTTGAACGACCGGAGTTGACATCAATTGAAATTAATGCCTCCGTTTGTTGAATTACAAGCGATGCACCAGATTTCAACTTCACAATTGGTTGAAGAAGCTCGGAGACTTTGTCCTCAATTTTATGAGCAACAAAAACGGGAGTTTTCGATGTGTGCTTGATAAGTTTTAAATCTTTATATGCAGGGTTTTGAAGAACTTCTTCAGCTTCCGCAAAAGCAGATTTCCCATCAATAACAATTTCTTGCGTTTGAGTTGTGCAATATTCACGAATTACTTGTTTAATAATGCTTCCGTCTTCGTGAATTACGGCTGGGGCTTGTGCTGAAAGGGTTTTCTTTTTGATGTCCGTCCAAGTTTTGTAGAGGAATTTGTAGTCTCGTTCAAGGTTTTCTTTGTCAACATTTTCACCAGCGGTGCGAACCACCACGCTTCCGGCGGTATCACTGTGAATTTCGGAAATTATTTCACGAATGCGTTGGCGTTCTGTAATGTTGTGAATTTTGCGTGAAATTCCATTGCGACTTGGCATGTTCGCCATGTAGACGCAATATCTTCCCGCAAGGGAGATGTAGGTTGTTAAAGTTGCACCTTTGTTGCCACGCTCCTCTTTAATTGCTTGCACCAAAACAAGTTGACCAACCTTCACAATTGAGGAAATGTTATAAGCTTTGTAAAGCCTGTTCAATTCTTTAACCGGAAGTTCTTTGCCTTCCTCTTCTTTGTCATCGCCAAGTTCTTCAATGTTTTTTATCAACTTCTGCTTTTCTTCAATTGGCAGATGGAAGTAATCTGGGTGAATTTCAGAAATTGAAAGGAAGCCGTTTTTATCGTTTCCGTAATCAACGAAAGCAGCTTGAAGGGAGTTTTCGACTCTTAAAACCTTTGCAAGGTAAATG
This sequence comes from Rickettsiales bacterium, assembly GCA_947378695.1. Classification (GTDB taxonomy): domain Bacteria; phylum Pseudomonadota; class Alphaproteobacteria; order Rickettsiales; family Deianiraeaceae; genus CAJQOT01. The sequence continues at coordinate 6,810 of CANCKZ010000011.1, read as the reverse complement.
TTTCCACGAACATTTTTGTTTCCTGCAACTTGGAAATCGAAGTTTTCAAGTTCATCGTTTTGAATGTGGGCAATCCGAACATTATTCGGGAAAAGTGCATCAATTAGGATTTTATCAGACATATAATTTTAAATTTTATTTATTTTTTCTTTCAGAGCAAATGATTATTCCATTCTAATTGCCGTGAACTTGTAATTTACTTAATAAAAAACAAAAGATTGTTTGTCAAGAAAATCCTTTTTTAGTAAATATTCGTTATATAACTTGCAAAATACTCTTGACATATAATTTCTTGCACAACATTTTCATTTTTATGTTTTTTCATTAAGTAAAATGAGTGCAATCTATTTAACACTAATATACCTTCACATTTTCGTCTCAATTTCATTGATTCTCCTCATCATAGTTCAAAAAACCACGGGTAACGGTCTTTTTACATCATCACAAACCAATCCGTTCATGTCTGGCAGTGAAATCACCCATTTCATAACAAAAATTACAGTTGTTTTCATAACAATATTCTTCGTCAACACGCTTGTTCTTGCAAAGCTTTCATATTCCGCAACATCAGCAAAAAGAAATCTTCTAACCCAACAAATGCAAGAACAAACGCAGGAGCTACCATCTTCGCAGTCTTCCGTTCCATTATCGTAATTTATCACGAACAGCATGAAAATTTCCGCAAAAGAACTTTTTTCAACAATACACCTTGCCCATTCAAAAGAAACATTTCGTGAAACCGTTCACAATGTTTCAAATGTTTTAACAAAAGTCGGCTTTGAGGTTGACTCCCTTGAATTTGAGGAAGATTCAATGAAAGGCTTTGTTATTGCCAATGTTGAAGAATGCAAGAAACATCCGGAATCTTCAAAACTCTCAATTTGCAAAGTCAACACAGGCAAGGAGGTTCTTCAAGTTCTTTGCGGGGCACCAAATGTTCGTGCGGGAATTAATGTTATTCTTGCAACACAAGGGGCAATTGTTCCAAAAAACGGAATGGTTATTCAAAAAACCAAACTTGCCGGATACGAAAGCCAAGGCATGATATGTTCCGCCGATGAACTTGGCACAGGTGAAAACGATGGAAGCATTATTGAACTTGAAACTTCAACGGTTGTTGGAATATCGTATTGTGAATATATTGGAAAAAATGACGCAATTATTGAAATTGCGATAACGCCAAACCGTGGCGATGCCCTTTCTTATAACGGCATAGGACGAGAACTCACCGCACAAGGCATTGGAAGTATTACACTCCTTGAATTGAAGGTTGAAAATTTGAAACCTTTAAGCGTTGAAATTATTGACAAAGGCTTTTCAAATTCAATATTTTTCGGTAAAATTGAAGCAATCTCCTTCACACCACCAGCTCAGAGCATCCTTGCAAAATGCGGGCTTTCTGTAACAAAAATTCCATCCGTTGATGCTCTCAATTATGTAACAGAACTTTACGGGCAACCAATGCACCTTTACGATTTCGCAAAAATTAAGGGATCAATTAAAATTCGCCAGTCTGTTTCTGGGGAAAAGTTAATCACAATTTCAGGACAAGAAATTGAACTTCAAGGCGGGGATATTGTTATTGCTGACGATGAAAAAATTCTATCACTTGCTGGCATTATGGGGGACGCACGCTCCGCCGTTTCAAGCGAAACAAAGGAATTCGTGCTGGAATCTTGCTCGTTTAATCGTGATTCAATCTTCAAATCTATCCGCAAATACAACATTCACACGGCAGCATCATTCAGATTCGAACGCTATGTTGATTCAGGCGACGCAAAAACCTTCCCGCAGAAGCTTGTTGCTCAAAAATTTGCGTCTTTAATTAAACAAAGCTTCACACACACATTTGAATTGCAATCAACGGATTTACCATCTGTAATAGTTTGCAACACGCAAGAAATTACAAAAACCCTTGGCTTTGAAGTGCCATTTACGCAAATTGTTGAAATTCTTACAAAGCTTGGGTTTGAATGCTTTGGCGATTGTGAAAATTTCACAGTAACGGTGCCATCGTTTAGAAAAGCCGATGTTAAGCAAATTAACGATATTGTTGAGGAAATAATTCGCTCTATCGGTGTTGAAGCTTGCCCACGCAAAAACCTTGAAATTGTTTCATCAAGGGAAGTTTATGCAATTCACAACATTAAGCAAAATCTTGCACAAAGTTTGAACGAAATAATCACATTTCCATTCGTTTCTGAAAAGGATTTCACACTTTTTGATTCCAGCGAAAACGCAATAAAACTTGCAAATTCACTAAACGAAGCAACACCATACATGCGTTCAAGCCTTATTCCATCAATGCTTCACAACATTGCAACAGCACAAAACCTTTCGTGCAATTCTTCCGCATTGTTTGAAATTGCAAAAGTGTTTGGGAAAAATAAAGAACAGGTTGAAATTTGCATTGCACGCTCTGGCGTTTTCCCGATTAACACTCCGCTGAAAAAGGAAGCTCAATATACCCTTTTTGATATCAAAGAGGACATCCTCACATTCATTGAAAGCATTTGCGGGTTGAAAAGGGAATCTGTGATATACAAACCAATTTCACACAACGCATTTCACCCACACCAAGCCTTTGAAATGGTTATTGGAAGGTCTGTTATTGCCACAATTGCACAAATTCACCCACTTGTTTGCGAAGAATATTCAATCAAAAACAAGGTTTTCGTTGGAACGGTTCATCTTGGAAATATTCCCGTGAAAACGCAAAAATCATCAGTGAAATCCGGTTATAGCCCATCAAGCTTGCCAAATGTTCAAAGAGAACTTTCCATTGTTGTTGCAAACGAGGTGAACTGCCTTGATATTCTGCGGTCTTTACAGAAAATCACAAAAAACCGTTTCACAGCCTCAATTGTTGATATTTTCCAAAACGAGACCCTTAAAGCCTCTGGGAAGAAATCAATCCTTCTTGCATTTGAGGTTTTCCAACCAACAGCAACATTGAACTCACAAGAAATTGAGGATATTATGAACCAAGCCATTGCCACACTTCAAGAAAGCGTGCAAGCAGTTTTAAGGGGAGATGCGTAAAAAATTGATATTACGAATAATATTCATATTGCTAATAATTTCAATATCATTCCCCCTTTATTTCATAATCGAAACAATTGCAACTTCCGTTGTGTTAAAAAGCGTTTCGGATAAAATTAAAGTTGTTAAGCCAAAGGTTGAATATGTTGCGTTTTCAAATTTGGAATCTATCACAAAAAAAATGTTCAACGGCAGTGATTACACAATCTACACTTCCGCAAAGCAAACAAAAGGCACAGCAGAAATTACACGAAATTCCAAGCAAAGCATTCTGCTTCAAAACACGGATATCATCAATGTTCATGGCTCTGCTCAAAACAAGACAACCCACGATATCTACCACTTCGAATGCGAAGCGTTGAATATTTCAAGCGTAACAAACACAATTCAATTGTATAAAAAATTTTATATCGCCCTTGAAACCGGCAAAGACAAGCAAGTTGTTGAAATGCGTGGCGACAGCATAATTTTCAACACATCGCAGGGTTCAATCGCAAGTTCATCGCCCGTTGTGTTTAATGCGAAAGATACCCTTCTTGTTGCAGGAAAATTTTATTTTCAAAACAATAAAGCAACAATTACAGATGAAGTATTTGCTGATTCAAAAAGCATGACAATATCTTCCAAGGAAGCGGAAATTATTTTTTCCAATCAAGCTGGTCTTATTACGGGGCAGAATCTTGCAATTGAAACAATGAAATTTCGCCACAATGTTAAACTTATTGACCGCACAAAAAAGACATCAATAACCGCAGATATTATTATTCTTGACCAAAAGAAAAAACTTGCTTTTTTAGAAGGCAATGTTGTAATTCAACGCCCTGATGGCACCGTTTCGGGAAATCGCATAACTTACAACCTTACAAGCGATTTCACAAAAATTGAAGGCAAGAAAAACGAAATGGTGGAAATTAAGGTTAAATTTTAATTGTTATCTTAGATTTTAAGAATATGAGGTTCGTCGCTATTTTATTCACCATGCTTCTTTGCGCGTGTGTTACAAACAAAACTCTTTCAACTATAACCCCCACCGCCCCCATTCCAACTCCCGATGCACCGGACTCTACAAAATACTACCAAAACAAAAATTATGTTGATCAAATTAAAGCAATTAATGCAGATGAAGCATGGGATTATCTGCGAAATAATAGCAAAGTAAATGATGGCACTGGAAGTAAAATATTAAGCATTGATACGGGAATATTAAAAACTCACACAGCATTTGCCAACAAAGCTATAAATGTAATACTTTCCCCCGCTGTACAAGGTTACACAACTTATTCAACACTTGGTTCATCAAATCCATACCCAACAACAAACTCAGATCAAGCTAATGTAAACACAAGTGAGGCCGCATCACATGGAACAAGAACCGCCGGGGTTATGGTTGGAAATGTAACATCGGATGCAAGACCCGTGAGTGGAGTTGCGTTTGGTGCAAGCCTTGATATAATTGAGGTTGCTCAGCAAAAAAAAACAGCAACAACTTACGATGGCAACCTCGCCGGCCTTGGCAATGTTAAAGTAAGTAAATATCTTTCAAATTTGGTGCAACAAAATGGATACAATGTAATTAATATGAGTTTTGGTGGCTCAGATACAGATAGCACATGGAAATCTATTCTTGGGCCTGAGGTTTTAAAGCAGAATGTACTAGTGGTAGTTTCCAGTGGAAATAACCCGTACAAGTTGAATGCTAAAACAAATGCAAGCGATCCTGATACTTACAGTAGGGCTTACACCCAAGACTACACATCGCCACTGATGCCGGCAAATTACGCTGGAACCCTTAATGCAACAAACACGATTGGAATGATGCTTGCGGTTACTGGCGATTCCAACCCGCCCGCATTTGGCACCAACGGAAGACCGAGCAACGAACCGGATATGAATTATTGCGGAGTTGCAAAGCTTTTTTGTCTTGCTGCACCAAATACGAATATAGTGGCACCTTCTTCAATTGATACATCCCGCACAACAACAGACTATACAAATACAAATCCTAGCTACTACACAACGGACGCCGCAGGAACATCTTTTTCTGCACCTCTTGTTTCGGGAGCAGCAGCCGTTCTTCATGCGGCATATCCAAGTCTTAAAATGAAAGAAGTTGGAACTTTTCTTCTTAGAGGTGCCTCACCCCTTTATGGAGACACAGAGACGTACGTTGTTACCAAGCGAACACAAGGACAAATGGGTGTTTCATTAAACTCGGAAACAAACTCATTACTGGGTCAAGTTTCTGCAATATATGGCTATGGAAGACTCGATGTGATGGGGGCAATTAATGTTATTGAAGCACAGAAAACGGCAGGCGGTGTGACGATTTCTCGGTCAATGATGGTTGCCTCGCCATTGATTTCACAAGCGTTAAGTGGAAATTCACTAACCGTGCCAACTTACGATGACTACGATACCTACACAATGAGCCTTTCAAACAGAATAAAAGCCGCCCCAATGGTGGATATTTCCAGTCAAATTTCTGGGCTTATTATGCAAGGGAAAATGCAGAATGTGGCAGGTAGTGGAGTCGCAAATTTCGGCGGCTTTGGATACATTTCAAGTTCAAACTATATGCCAAATAATAAGGCACAGTCTGGGCTTTCATACACAAATGGCGATGTTAACTCGCAAATGATGTATCTTGGAGTTGACCCTTCAACAAGCACGAATTTGACAAACTCCAATATTGTTATTGACAAGCAATTTGGCGGAAACTTGGGCGAATTTGCTTTTGCATTTCAGGATAATTACCGCCCAAATGGACAGGGGATTGTCAAGAATTTGAACAATTTTGAGCCATACCTCGTTTCAGCATTCAGCAATGCCAGTGCAAAACAGGTGAAATTTGGTGCAAATTTTGGCAAGTTTGCCCTTGGAATGCAGACGGTTTTTGGGGAGTCTAGCAGTGTAACAAACCCACTTGGCGAAAAAATGACGCCATCAACCAACATCGCAACAACCGTTTCGCTGAATGCGGGAAAAACCAATGATAACCTAGGGTTTGAGGGGGGAATTTTGCGAGAATCACGCACGCTTTTGGGGTCATATTCAGCAGGAGCCCTCAGTTTAGGGCAGAATAATTCGACCATTTTCGCCAAAATCAAGGCAACAAAAAGCTTGTTTGATGGCATAAATTTCATCGGAGCCTTCACAATTGGGCGAACTACCACTCAAAACCCAGTTGGAACCAGTCTTTTTGATGGTTTTTCACCGATAATTTCACGCTCTTTTGTGGCAGGTTTGAACGCAGAAATGTTTGGGGGGAAACTTGAATTTACATACTCCCAGCCGCTTGCGATCCTAAGTGGAAGCACGGTTTTTAACGGTGTTGAGCGTCAAACAATCTCGTTCAAAACGACTAATTTTGAGCAAGACTTCGGGCTGTCATTTGGGAGGTCGTCCAAAAATGCGTCAATTTCCTTGCAAGCTTTGTATATCCAAAACCGCGGAAACATCAATAACAACAACACTTTTGGCGGTGTTTTGAGGGTCTCCAAACAGTGGTAATTTGCAGCGGGTGTTATAGTGTACTAGTACACTATAACAAAAATAAAAAAGAAAAAAATATTTTTTCCAACATCGCAAGAACCCTTGTGGGGGTTGAGTTTATTGTTTTGCGGAAATACGATTGTGGAAGCATTTGACCAAAAAATGATTCTTGACAAATCGTTTTAATTGGTTATGCTTGGTGCATGAAGTAATTTTATTTAAGTAGAATATGACTCTTTACGAAGTTTTAGCGGTTGCTAGTCCAATTTTAACGGT
>CANCKZ010000010.1 GCA_947378695.1 Rickettsiales bacterium | reverse complement strand
CATATTCGTTTCAGTGTTATATGTCAACTTCGAAGCATACCCGTTCCAAGGCACACTACATTCCACCACATTGTTTGGGTTTGTGGTATCAATTTTAAACATTTGGCATGTTGAAAACTTCACTTTTTCAAAGGTTGAAATGGAATCAATTGATGTCAATTTTGCAGTTTTGAACGAGATTGCATCTGAGATTGTTTTAATTCCCGTGCCGGAGACATTCTTTGTTTCGGGATTGCCATTAAGTGTTTTGGAAAATATGGTCATTTTATTTTTCGCCCCTGAATTTACAGCTGAATAGACAATTTTTGATTCCACCGGCAGGGTTATCTGTTTCGTTGCCTTGTTAATGATAATTTCCTGACTTTGAATTTTAATTTCATCGTTCTTCATTTCAACATCTCCTTTGGCGTGAATTACACCATTTTTTCCGGAAATATTGCTTCCGTCAATTGTTTTTGCTTTAAGGGAAGCTTCTTGTGCAAAGCACGGAAACACGCACGAAAGCACCACACCAAACGCAAGAAATATGGCAATAATTAAAGACTTCATGAATGTGTTAATTCTAATATTCAGCTTCATAAAACCTTTTTCTTGATTATTCAAGAATGTTTTTTATAAATTTGTAATTATTTTGTATTCAATAATGTTTAAGCTTGAAAATTTGATTGGCGTGCCAAGTGTTATCAGTTTGAAGGGCGTTGCTGAGCAATTCATAAAGGAATGTGACATCAAAAAATTACCACACAAAACACCAAGAATTAAGATAATCACTGCGGTTTTACGCCTTACGAAGGCTGTCAAAAAACCAAAGAAAGAAAAAAAAGAGCAAATTCAAGTTCAACTTTTGCCAAGCGTTCCATCTTCACAGGTGAATGTTGCGAGTGAAGTTGCAAAGCCTATCGTTAATTTGAAAAAAAGACTTCAACGCACAAAAGCAAAAATTCACGCAAGCAAGAATACCTCACTTCATGATTACGAAGACCAAGATTTTGATTCCGAAATTGAAGAAGTTATCGAAATTCTTCGCAACGCCCTTTCAAATATGAGTTCAGACGGCGAGACTCGTGAACTTCATTCCGCCGTTAGTGCCTTTGTTAAAAGCGGATTTCAAACATTCAAAGAACACCGCAAGCATATTGAAAAAGCAATGCTTCACATTAACGCACAGAAGCTTTTAAAAAGAAACCTTGATGTTGCCGAGCGGAGGCGTTTGAATAAAAACCTTGCAATTGTGAACCTTGTAAAAAGCCAAGTGAACAGATTAAATGCAATCAACGCAATTGAAAACCTTAACAAACACAAGGTTTCTGAAAAGAAAAAAAAAGAGGAGCCTACGCTGAGTCGTTAGGTTTTCGCCGATTTTTTTGTTGCGATGAACCGATTTCCGCCGATTTTTTATTGCGATGAGGCAATTGTTCGCGGGTTTGCCTGTTGAGGTTTTTCCTTTCAATGTGGTTTTACTTTATGCGAGGCACTTTTTTCACGCCCAGAAACTCACTCAAAATGAATTGTGGTTAAAGAGTTGTGCCTACGCTAACTCGCTAGTTTCCGCCGATTTTCTTCCCTTTTGCGAACCGATTTTCACGGGGTTACCAGATTTCAACGCACGAATTATTTCACGCATAGTTTGAGGGGTAAGGTCTTCGTAGTAGTCATCGTTAATTTGAACCATTGGTCCGTTTGAACAAGCTCCAAGGCATTCAACTTCAAGGAGTGAGAAGAGGGAATCTTGTGTTGTTTGTTTGTCTTCAATGGAAAGTTCGTCTTTAATTGCTTGCATAATGTCCTCAGATCCCATCAATGCACAAGGAGTTGTTCCGCACGCTTGAATAAAATATTTTCCAACGGGTTTAAGGTTGTACATTGAATAGAATGTAACAACTTCGTAGACTCTAACCTCGGGCATATCAAGGAAAATTGCGATGTATGTTATTGCTTCTTTTGGAATCCAGTTTTGATTTTGGCGTTGTGCTATCCAAAGAAGTTCCATAACTGCGGATCTTTTCCTTTCAGCAGGATACTTTTCCAAGGCAGTTTGTGCAAGCTTCAAGTTTTCTTGTGTGAAGAGGAATGTCATTTTTTTAAAAAAATCAGTAAATTTCTTAAAACAACCATTTGCCAAGAAATTTAAAATTCAAGGAATTTTTTGTGGAGCGAAACAAGGGCGTGTTGCGGAAAAAAACAAGGGGCAAATGCCCCTTATATGGTTAGTTGCGTTGTTGTTGGTTTTGACGCTGGTTGTTTTGTTGTTGAGCATCTAAATTTGCGACATGGTTTTGGCTTTGCCCTATATTTTGCCCAACATTTTGAGCAATCTGCGACTGCTGACCACCACCCAATCCTTGAATGTTTATATTCGGCATTTGCACTTGACCATTGACAATTTCACCATTGACAACCCTTTCAGTCTGCACTCCCTTTCGGGAGATTTTTCCGTTAAACAATAGGCCATCTTTAATTTCACCTTCATGCACCTCATCATTTAGCCATGTTATAACACCTTGCCCATGAAGAATGCCATACTGAAACTGACCTTCATACCTCTGACCACGTGGAAAAGTCCTCAAACCTTGCCCATGAGGGAGGCCACTATCCCACTTACCATCATATACTTGACCATCATGACACACCATTATACCAACGCCATGTCTGTTACCATTTTTCATTTCCCCTTCATATCTATCACCGTTTGGATAGGTTATTCTGTGCATTGTAGCGTTTTGTTGCTCTTCTATGTCTTCATTTGCACCACTTCTTTGCATAAACTTTAAAATTAGTTAATAATTAGTTGATATATAACAATATCACATTTTTTGATGCAATGCAAGGAATTTTTTGTGGAACAAAAACGGTGGAAAACTTCAAAAGAAAAAACCTTGACTTTTAAATCGCCACACGCTTTGTAGAGGTAATCTATATTATTACAAGAACAATGTCTAACCCATTTGAGGGAATTACCCCCGATAAAATTCGCAATATTGCAATTATTGCACACGTCGACCACGGAAAAACAACCTTGGTAGATAACATTCTTAAACAAAGTGGAACATTTCGTGACAATGAAAATGTTGACGAGCGTGCCATGGATTCCAACGACATCGAAAAAGAGAGAGGAATCACAATTCTTGCAAAATGCACAGCCGTGAAATTTGACGACTACAAAATTAACATCGTTGATACACCGGGACACGCCGATTTCGGTGGAGAAGTTGAACGGGTTCTTTCAATGGTAGACGGAGTAGTTTTACTTGTTGATGCTGCGGAGGGTCCTATGCCACAAACGAAATTCGTGCTTGGAAAGGCGTTGAAACTTGGTTTGCGTCCAATTGTTATTATCAACAAAATTGACCGTCAAGACGAACGCCACAACGAAGTTCTTGATGAAATTTTCGATCTATTCTGCATGCTAAACGCAACACCAGAACAGCTTGATTTCACATACCTTTACGCATCTGGAAGAGCAGGTTGGGCGGTGAATGAATTGACTGACGAACGCAAAGATCTTATGCCACTTTTCCACGCAATTTTGGAAAAAGTTCCTTGCCCAAATGTTGATACAGACAAACCATTTTCAATGCTTGCAACAATTCTTCACGCAGATAACTTCCTTGGAAGGCTTTTGACAGGAAGGGTTTACAGCGGAAAAGCAAGAGTGAACACTTCTGTTCGTGCATTAAACTTGCATGGCGAAAAAGTGGAGGATTTCCGTCTTACAAAACTTCAAGGATACTTTGGAACACACAGAATTCCAATCGACGAAGCAATTGCTGGTGATATTGTTACGGTTGCTGGTCTTGAAAAAACATCAGTTTCGGATACAATCTGCGACATTTCCGTTACAGACGCAATCTATTCAACACCAATCGATCCCCCAACGATTTCAATCACAATTGGTGTAAATACATCGCCGCTTGCTGGTCAAGAAGGTGACAAAGTGACATCAAGAACAATTCGTGACAGGCTTTACGCGGAGGCTGAATCCAATGTCGCAATTACAGTCAACGATGTTACAAGTGAAACATTTGAGGTTGGTGGTCGTGGAGAACTTCAACTTGGTGTGTTAATCGAAAACATGCGTCGTGAAGGATTTGAACTTACAGTTGCAAGACCAAAAGTCCTTTTCCAGAAAGACGAAAACGGCAATATGCTTGAACCAATTGAAGAGGTTCTTGTTGATGTTGATGAAGCTTATTCTGGTTCAGTTGTTGCGAAATTGAATGTTCGTAAAGGCGAAATGGTTGATATGAGACAAGGCACCGATGGCAAAACAAGAATTACTTACCTTGTTCCGTCTCGTGGTTTGATCGGTTATTACGGCGAATTTTTGACAGACACAAAAGGAACTGGAACTATGAACCGTTTGTTCTCGAAATATGCACCTTACAAAGGCAAAATTGACTCAAAAAAGAACGGTGTTCTTGTTTCTAACGATACTGGTGAAGCAGTTGCTTATGCAATTTTTGGCCTACAAGACCGTGGAACAATGTTCATTCGCCATGGCGACAAGGTTTATAAAGGTATGATTGTTGGTGAAAATGCCAAAGAAAACGACCTTGATGTCAATGTTTTGAAAGGTAAGCAATTGACAAACATTCGCTCATCAGGTGCGGACGAAGCAATTCGCTTGGTTACCCCAAAATTGATGACTCTTGAAGAAATGATTGCCTACATTCAAAACGACGAGTTGGTTGAAGTTACGCCGAAATCTCTAAGACTTCGCAAAAGATACTTCGAACTTCACGAGCGTAAAAAGAACGAAAACAAAGATTTCTAAAAAAACTATTGGTGGCGTGAGAAATCACGCTGCCAGTTCTGCCACAAAGCCACCGCAAAACCAGCCTCAATAAGGCGTTTGTAGTAAAAAAATTCCCGAAAAACCCGCAAAATTCTTGCAAAAACCAAATACTTCCAACGATTTGATACTAAAAATCTCGGACATTTAAAAATGCTGGATTTTTTCTTACATTTACCATAAATTGGTCAATTTCACCGTAAAAATCCATTAATTTCCCATAATTTTGAGTTTTTTGATGTGAAAAAGCAGTCGCAGAAACAAACTTTATTAAATCACCGCAAGCTGCCTCGCCATTGTCAAATTTCCTGCAACCTCAATCGCCGCAAAACCGTGTCGCCACTTGCTTTCGTTCCAAAAATTTACCTTCGCGGGCAGGTGCGTAATTTTCGGCGGATATTCCTCATTTTATTCGCAATATCCCACAAAAATCCCGCTTTTTGCGACCACTCAAAGAATCAAAAACGGCAGAAATGGTATTGAAACGATGATTTTCCAGAGGGATTTTATCGGCGATGCCTTGTTGAACTTGACTTCTGGTGCAAAAAGTGAGCCGCTAATATCAAGTTCCAGCGAAAGGATGCCGTTTTGACTTGACCCAAAGCTCGTCAATTTTATCGCATCTTTTATGATCGACATTTCGTTTATCGCCTCAACTTTGGACGGCGTGTAGAAAACCTTCGCTTTTATGGTCGTTGTGTCTGTGAAAATTGTGCCGGTGAGAAAAATTGTGTGGTTGGAGTCCTGAATTTTGAGGTTTTTGAAGGATATTTCATTGCCAATTTGCGTTGCAACAACTTTAATTTTGCGAGTGTTAAGCTTGAATTTCTCGGATTTCGTGTGCAAATTTTCGATTGTGCCAGTCCAATTCACCGCTTTTGGGTTGTTTGGAGTGCGTTTCCCGAGCAATTTCACAGAGCCAGACTTCACAATGTTGCCAGAATTTTCGCTCATTGCTGAAATTAGCATGGAAATATCGGGAATTTCAAGAAAAAGCCCTTGATCTTGCAGTTCCTGTGGCAGTTTTGCCTCAATTTCGGGCGGAAAATAGTGAAAACTGAGGATTTCGGAGTCAATTATCGCCTTTTTTATGCTATTTCCACGCATTTCGACCAAAATATCTGCGAAAGCCTCAACATTGTTGTGAAAAATCATTTTATTGAGTGGAATGTTGAATTTCATCGCATTTGTGGAGTTTTGCGATGGTTTTTGCGTGAAAATTGAGCGAATTGAGCTGAATTTTGAAAGAAATTTGTGCATTTCTGGCAAATTTAGCGAATTTCCCTTGCATTCAATGGTGTTTTTGTCATACTTAAACGCAAAATCGTTATGTTTAAACCTGATTTTCTGCATAGAGAGTTCGTCCAAAACGCCGTTTTGAGTGTCAATTTTTATCGCATTTGCAAGAATTTCATCGCCATTTGTGTTGTGTGCGTGAATTTTTAGTTCCAGTTTTTTGTAGGAGTCCAATGGGGTTGCGGTCACCTCAATGCTTGAAATATCAAGGTATTCATTGGAAAAATTGCTTAAATTCAGCTTGGTTACGGCGGGTTGTTGTGCGTGTTTTTCGAACGAAACCGTGCCATTTGCTGGCGTTGTGTTAAATTCCGTTTGCAAATTCGCCAGTTTTCCGTTTGCAAAAATTTGCATGCAGTGGTAAATATCAACGCAGGTTGGGTCAATTTCTAGCGTGGTTTTCGTGGAAATATTTGCTGTTGTGGGAAATATTGCGGTTATGTAGTCCCGTTTGAAAATGTCCATAAACGATTTCACTGTGCCGGTTGTTTCCGTTGCAATTTTGATTTTCCCATCACGAATTTCAACCGTGGAATTCTTCAAAATGTTGCCGGCAGATTGCGAATTTTCAATGTTTATAACGGTTTTTTGCGGTGTAATTTCCACACCACCATTGGCTTTTTCAATTGTTGCAAAGGCGGGGTGATATTCATAATTTGCGTTGTTGAAGGCGATTTTTATGAGGAGGTCGTCCTCGCCGACAATTGGCGTTTGAATTTTCCCATCACAGTGTGAAATATTTCCGCTTTTGAGCGATTTTTCAAGATATTTTGCGACAGATTTCAGTGGCTCGCTTGTGATGTTTTCCAGTGAAACAATTTGTTTTATATCGTCAATTGTAATGTTTTTGATATCAAAACTGATGTTATTCTTGCCATTGTTAAGGCGAACACTTAGCTTGGCATTGCTTTTTTCGTTAATCACAAACGGCGATGTTATTATTGAAAACCCATTTGCGGACGAAGTTCCAAAAATTGTGAGGTCACTCAATGCGAGTTTTTGCTTAATAAAACCACTTTTTGCAAGGGAGGCATCTTGAAGTAAGATTTCGAAATTTGCGTTGCGAGTATCCTGCGATTCAAGGGAAATGAACCCCGTTGCGTTGGTGAAATCTAGGAAATCAAGCTTGTTTTCGGTGTATTTGTGTAAAATATGTGATGGAATATTGTTAAACGCAACATGAAGATTTTGCGAATTAAGGGTTACTTTGAAATCGTAGCCATATTGCTTGGAGTTTGCTTGTATGAAAAGAATGTATCCCCGTTGATTCACCTTTAATGTGGCATCGTTAATGTGAATTTTGTTATCGTTAAGGTTCAGAATGAAATCTGTAATATCCATTTTGAACGATGGAATTAGGGAGTAGTAAAAACTTGCCAATGCGTGGGGGTTATATGTAGATTTTTCCTTGTTTGTGCTAATGTTCATAAGGAATTTTTCTATGGTAATTTTGTAAAGTCGCCCGTGAAGGATATCAGAAATTGAGAAGTTGATTTTGCCATTATACCCTTCAATTTCAACATCTTTTGTGTGCCTTTTAAAGTGAGGAATGTTTATTGCGATGTTTTCGCCGTTAATTTTCGTTGAAATATGTTCAGATTCCACCTTCAACACGGGCATTGTGCGTTCAAGGAATTTTGTTGTGAACAGGGCGGCTCTGTTTGGGCTTGTTTTAATGAAAACGAAAAATAGGAACATTGAAATTGTGAAAATCAAAAGCAAAATGCTTATGAACGAGACTGCGTAATACGAACTTTTCACAATAAAAGCAAGGACTGCGGAAATTAATTGCTTCAATTTTTTCATACAATCTTTTCAATGCGTTTAAGTCTTTCAAGTATCACCATGTTTGGTTTTTCTTTCAAAATAGCTTTCAGTTTCGTAATTTCTTCTTGCAGAGTTACCTTGGAATCTTTGTCGGTTTTTTCCATAAACAGGGCAATTTCTTCAATGCGTGAAATTAGGTAGTATTGTGGCAGGTTTAATTTGTTATAGGCGTATTGCAAGTTTTGATAAATCCCAGCATGGTTTTCCTTCGTGTTTTTGAGTCCCTCCAAAAGGGCAATGCCTTCGTGAATTTTGGTTTCATCTTGAAATGTTGATATTAAAAAAGTGGCGTATTCTTGTGTAATAAGATTGCTTTGTGAAAGTTCAATTGCCGTTTTGAAGTGAGCGATCGCCTGTGTTTCGTTGTGTAATTTTGTGTGAATTATTGCTGCCGTTTCGTGGAAATATGGGTTATTTGGGTGAAGTTTCAGCAATGTGTTTGCGTGAAGTAGGGCGGTTTCGTATTTGTTTTCAAGCAGGTTTTGATAGGCAAGATAGTAGGCTTTATATTGTGGGTGGGTTAAAATTGCGTGAGTATTCGTGTGCAAGCTTGCGTTTCCCGAGTGTGCCAGAATTTTTGCTTGAATAAACAGGTGTTTTTCAAGGGTCTCCACACTTGTTTTGCCGCCTTGCACCGTGTGCGTTTGGAAATAGGATATTCGGTCTTTTGTAAGTGGGTGTGTTATGGAGTATCTGTCGACATCTTTTGTGTATTTATTTTGAATGGAATCCAGTTTGTGGAAAAGTTCAAGCATGCCATCGCTGGAAATATCTGATTTTTTCATAAACAGCATGGCATATCTGTCCGCTTCTGCTTCTTGCGTTCTTGAAAATGAAAGAAACTGGCGTTCTGCAATGTGTTGACCAAGCATCGTTGAAGCAATTGCGGCATTTGTTCCGGAATTTGTTGGTGAAGCAACAAGCATTCCAACACCAAGAAGGGTTGCAAGGGCATATGTTGCGACTGATTTTTGCATGCTTGCCTGCGATTTCACTAAATGTGCACCAATAATATGCCCAAATTCGTGCGATATCACCCCTTGAAGCATGTTTGGCGTGTTTGAAGCTTCAATTAAACCAGTGTTGACAAAAATATTCTGCCCGCCATAAACAAAAGCATTGATAGAATTATCCTTCACAAGGTAAAAATTTATAACATCGCTTGAAGTTCCGCCTGCTTGGAATATTGGCGAGGAAATTTCGTGGAGGTAGTCCTCAATTTCTGCGTCCCGAACAAGGCTCAAAGCCTGTGCGTTGAATTGCACAGCATGAAGCAGGGCAAGAAGTAGGGTTATGAATAGTTTTGGAAACCTCACAATCAATTAAATATTTCTTGTAAATGTCAATGAACTTCCTGAAAAAATCAAGGAATATTTGTATATTTTCGGCATTTTTTTGCGTGAAGCTATGCACCGAAGTTTCGCTCCTGTTTGTGATAGAAGTCTAGCGAAGAATCAAGGTCTTCCTTGTTGAAATCTGGCCAAAGAGTTTCGCAAAAATATAGTTCCGCATAAGTCACCTGCCACAAAAGGAAGTTGCTAAGCCTTTGCTTTTTGCCAGTGCGAATTAGAAGGTCAACATCTGGCATGTTTTGATGATACAAATTGCTTGAAATTGCCTCAATTGAAACATCGCCGCCGTTTGTGATGATTTTGCGAATGGAATCCACAATTTCCTGTTTTCCGCCGTAATTTAGTGCAATGTTAAGGGTGAATATTGCATTTTGTGTGGCATTTTGGTTGATTTTCGCAATTTTACCTTGAATTCTTTCGGGGAAAATCTCAAAATTTCCAATACAGCGAACATTTATCGATTCTTTTTGCAATTTTTTTATGTCAGAATCAAGATATTTTTCCAGCATAAGGAATAAATCGCTTGTTTCTTCTTTCGATCTCGTGTTATTTTCAACCGAAAAAGCGTAGACGGTTACAAGTGGAATTTTGTATAATTTCAGAACTTTGCACAGTTCCATGAGCGTTTTTGCACCTGCTTCATGCCCTTTTTTCACGGATAAATTGCGTTCCTTTGCCCACCTGCGATTGCCGTCCATAATAATTGCAAGGTGTTTAATTTCTGCCTGCTGAATGTTTCCCATTTGTGCTAACTTTTCACCACGAATATATTAAATATTTTTATTTGCAACATTATTTTTGACGATGTTTCGTTATTTCGTTTGTGGCAAGGAAGTCGGCTCGCTCGTTTAAAACATTGCCGTTGTGTGCCTTAACCCACTTCCATTCGGGCTTTAATTTTTGGCTGATTTCGTCAAGTTGAATCCAAAGTTCTGCGTTTTTCACCGGTTGCTTTGCGGCAGTTTTCCAGCCGTTTTTCTTCCAGTTGATAATCCATTGAGTTATCCCATTTTTCACATATTGGCTGTCAGTGTAAATTTCAATTGGAATATTTGGCATTTTCACCGCTAAAAGACCCTCAATGCAAGCACGAAGCTCCATTTTGTTGTTTGTAGTTTCCGCCTCAAAACCGGAAAGTTCCTTGGTGATATCCTCCCATTTTAACACTGCTCCCCAGCCACCTTGCATGCTTGGCATTGAACAGGCACCGTCTGTGTATATTATTATTTTTGACATACTCCCATCATAATTTCCGTTTTTATTTTACTAAATTCCATCGTTTCGCACTGTTTTCTTGCAACAATTATCACGCAATTTGGGGAAAAATCCACACCATTTAACGCCGTGCGAATGCGTCTTTTGATGAAGTTTCGCTCAACTGCTCCGCCAAGTTTTTTCGTTGCCATTATGCCATAAATTGGTTTGAGTGGGTTGTGTCGCTTGAATTTTTCGCAGAATTCCTCCATAGAAATTTTGTAAATTACGCACGATTTCATCACAATTTTATTCTGGGCGTTAGTCGCTGAGTTCATGATAAACTTGAAGTGCGAATATTGTTTAACCGTGTTTTTCATGAAAATTTATGGGATAATTGGCATAAATTCAAGCCCAGTTTTTTGCGGAAAACCAAATGCGATGTTCATATTTTGCACCGCTTGCGAAGAAGATCCCTTGGAAATGTTATCAATGACGGAGGAAATGAAGACCTCGTCGCCATTTTGCACAACGCAGATTTTACACAGATTTGTCGCCAAAACTTCACGAGTCGCCGGCAAAACATCAACAATTTTCACGAAATCTGAATTGCGATAGAACTCCTGCAAAATTTCCTTGCAATTTGCGGTTGAATTGAAGTAAATGCTGGTTTCAATGCCACGAAGAACAGGCACCAAATGCGGCGTGAAGCGAACTTTTTGCCCAAAATAATGCGAAATTTCAGCCCGATGGCGATGCTCATGCGGGTTATATGCTTTCACGGAATCGCTACATTGTGTAAAGGAAAAATCGAAGGAATCTTTGCGTCCTGCACCTGAAATTCCGGTTTTGCTGTCAATAATAACCTGTGAATTGATGTGGTCTTTCAGGGGTATCAGTGGTAAAAGTGCCGATGTTGGAAAACAACCCGGACAAGCAATAATTTGCGATTTTGCGATTTTTTCTGCGAAGATTTCACTCAAACCATAGCACGATTTTTCCTGTAATTCCGGTGCTTGGTGAGTGGAGTATGTTGCTTCGTAAAGTTCGATTGGAAGGCGAAAATCGGCGGAAAGGTCGATGATTTTTATGTGCGAATTTTTTGCGAGAATTTCTGAAATCACGACTTGCGAAGTTTGATGCGGTAGGCAACAGAAAATGCAATCGATTAAATCAAAGTCAACTTCATCAATTTTCTGGATTTTTGGAAGGGTAAAATGGTTGAGGGCAGGGTAGATTTCGGAAATTTCCTTGCCCGCAAACGAATTGCCAACGATGTTCTTCACCGTGACGAATGGGTGCAACAATAAAAGGCGAAGGGCTTCAACACCTGTGAAACCCGTTACGCCAATTATTGCAACATTTAAAACTGCTGATTTATTCAACATTGTGCAAAAAATACTATTCTTCTGCAAATGCGAAACCTTTCGCAAGTTCTTTCATGATGTTGTCAGGAACTATTGAGTATTTTTCGAAAACCATTGAATACTGAGCACGACCTTGGGACATTGAACGAAGCGTGTTAACATAGCCAAACATTGAAGAAAGTGGGACTGATGCTGTGATGATTTTCGCATTAGCACGGTCTTCCATATTGGAAATTTGTCCACGGCGAGAGTTAATATCACCAATAATATCACCCATGTAGTCTTCCGGTGTAATAACCTCAACTTTCATGATTGGTTCCAAAATTTTGGGTGAACCTTTTTGTGCCAATTGACGGAAAGCATGACGAGCAGCGATTTCAAACGCAAGAGCAGATGAATCGACATCGTGGTATGCACCATCAACAAGAGTGGCTTTAAGGTCGATAACTTGGTTTCCGGCGATAAGTCCATTTTT
>CANCKZ010000009.1 GCA_947378695.1 Rickettsiales bacterium | reverse complement strand
AAACATTGAAGAAAGTGGGACTGATGCTGTGATGATTTTCGCATTAGCACGGTCTTCCATATTGGAAATTTGTCCACGGCGAGAGTTAATATCACCAATAATATCACCCATGTAGTCTTCCGGTGTGATAACCTCAACTTTCATAATTGGTTCCAAAATTTTTGGTGAACCTTTTTGTGCCAATTGACGGAAAGCATGACGAGCAGCGATTTCAAATGCAAGAGCAGATGAATCGACATCATGGTATGCACCATCAACAAGTGTGGCTTTAAGGTCGATAACTTGGTTTCCGGCGATAAGTCCATTTTTTAGAGCAGATTCCAGACCTTTTTCAGCACCGGGAATATATTCTTTTGGGATGGATCCACCGAAGATTTTGTTTTCAAAAATGAAGCCAGAGCCGGGTTCTCCGGGTGCGAATTCGATTTTCACACGGGCGAATTGTCCAGAACCACCAGATTGTTTTTTGTGTAGGTAATCAATTGTTGCAGGGGCGGTAATTGTTTCACGGTAGGCAACTTGCGGTGCACCAATTGTCGCTTCAACGCCAAATTCCCTTTTCATACGGTCAATGATGATCTCCAAGTGAAGTTCGCCCATTCCTTTAAGAATTGTTTGGTTGGATTCTTCATTTGATTCAACACGAAGGGAAGGATCTTCCGCAACAAGTTTAGCAATAGCAAGGGACATTTTGTCTTGGTCGGCAACGGATTTAGGTTCAACGGCAACTTCAATAACCGGTTCAGGGAAATCCATGCGTTCCAAAATGATTGGTTTTTCTGGGTCACAAAGAGTATCCCCCGTTGTTGTGTATTTTAAACCAGCAAGGGCAACGATATCCCCAGCAACAGCGATTTTAACATCTTCACGGTTGTTTGCGTGCATAAGAAGCATTCTGCCGACTCTCTCTTTTTTGTCTTTAACGGAATTTAGTAAAGCCATACCTGGTTCAAGTTGACCTGAATAGATTCTAACGAATGTGATTGAACCGACGAATGGGTCGTTTGCAAGTTTGAAAGCAAGCATTGAAAGAGGTTCGGAGGTTTTTTTCTTACGAATTTCTTCCGCATCGGTATCAGGGTTAATACCTGTTACATCTGGGATATCAATTGGTGATGGAAGGTAAAGATTTACCGCATCAAGAAGTGGTTGAACACCTTTGTTTTTGAAGGCAGAACCACAGAAAATTGGCACAAATTTGAACGCAATTGTTCCTTTACGAATACAGTTGTTAATGTCGTCTTCGGCAATTGTTTCACCGTTAAGGTATCTTTCCATCAAGTCATCGTCCATTTCAACGGCAGTTTCAATTAGTTGAGCGTGATATTGCGCAACTTTTTCTTTCATATCCTCAGGGACGTCAACATAAGAAAATTCAGCACCAAGTTGGTCGTTTTCCCAAACGATGTATTGTTGTTTTAGAATATCGATAATTCCTTCAAATTCGTCGCCGGCACCAACGGGAAGTTGCATAACAAGTGGTTTTGCACCAAGACGGCTTACGATCATATCAACACAACGATAGAAATTCGCACCTGTTCTGTCCATTTTGTTCACGAAGCAAATACGAGGAACGGCATATTTGTCGGCTTGTCTCCAGACGGTTTCGGATTGTGGTTCAACACCGGCAACACCATCAAACACTGTAACAGCACCATCAAGTACACGAAGTGAGCGTTCAACTTCAATTGTGAAGTCGACGTGCCCGGGAGTATCAATAATGTTGATCAGACAGTCTTTCCAGTTACAAGTTGTAGCAGCAGATGTGATTGTAATTCCACGCTCTTGTTCTTGAACCATCCAGTCCATTGTTGCAGCACCATCGTGGACTTCCCCGATTTTGTGCGAACGCCCTGTGTAGTAAAGAATTCTTTCGGTTGTTGTTGTTTTACCGGCATCAATGTGTGCCATAATTCCAATATTGCGATATTTTTCAATTGCATACTGCGACCTGTCAACGGACATATTCTAGAAAAAAATTATAAAAAAGACTTTGAATTTCAGTGTTTATAATGAAATTAATTGTCAAGATTTTATTGTAAATACAGTTTTATATATCAGACTTTACTTTGGTTGATGGTGATGTAATCTTTTTTATATTTTGCATTTTAATTACAGAAGCGGGATTTTGTTGTAACTTTATTCGCATTTCATCTTGATATTGCGTCAGTTGTATCAATTTGATATCATACAAAAGGTCTTCAAATGTTGCTTCATCTATTTCATTTTCCGCAAAGGCTTTGTGTATTAGTGTTTCCACCTCCAATAATTCCTGCTGAACATTTATTGTTTCTTGATTGCTGTTAATCATACCTCAATTTTAATTGATTTAATCAGTGATTAATTAGCAAATAATATCATTGTCAAGACATTTTCCCACTTGACATATTAATTTTGCAGTCAAATATCACAAAAAAACATTTAGTTATATGAACTGGAATAAAAAATCATGGCAACAATTCCCAATAGAACAACAACCGCAATATTCTGCGGAAGAGTTCACACTTGTTGAGGATATCAAAGAACAAATTACGCAATTTCCGGGGATAGTCTCCAAATTTTCCATAGAAAACCTTCGCTCGTCACTTGCGAAAGTGCAAAAAGGCGATGCAATTCTTTTGCAAGGGGGCGACTGTGCCGAATCGTTTTCAGGTTTTAATGCTCAAAATTTAACGAACTACTTCCGCCTGTTTCTTCAAATGAACGCAGTGCTTATGGAAGGTTTCAAAAAGCCCGTCGTGAAGGTTGGTCGAATTGCTGGGCAATATGCAAAGCCTCGCTCGTCAGATTTCGAAGAGGTAAACGGTGTAAAAATGCCGTCATACCGTGGCGATATCATAAATTCGATTGAATTTAACGAAACCGCACGCAGACCAAACCCAAACCGTCTTTTGGATACCTACTTCCATTCAGTCGCAACTTATAACTTCATTCAAAGTCTTGCTCGTGATGGCTTCGCCTCGTTTTCCAATGTGTTTAAATGGAACGAAGAATTTCTTGCCGTTGCAAACAGGAACACTGAATTTGAGGCGATAATTGGTAAAATTAACAACCATATCAATTTTTTCGGAAACTGTGGATACAGTTCAAGCAATTCCGAAAAACTTCAACAGGCAAGCTTCTTCACGTCTCACGAAGCACTTTTGTTGCATTATGAAGAACCGTTCGTTCGCGAAATTGACGGAAAGAACTATTGTCTTTCTGCGGATCAACTCTGGATTGGCGATAGAACTCGTAAAATTACACACGCCCATGTTGAATTTGTTCGTGGTATTGAAAACCCAATTGGCATAAAGGTTGGTCCAACAACCAACTGCGATGAACTTATTGAGATTATCAAAACGATAAACCCAAACAACGAAGAAGGAAAAATTATTCTTATCGCCCGCATGGGAGCGGAAAAAATCCATTCCTTCCTTCCGCAGATAATCCAAAATGTGCAGAAATCTGGCGTTGGTGTTATTTGGCAGATCGACCCAATGCACGGTAACATTGTGAAAGCCGAAAATGGCTACAAAACACGCAGAGTTTCCGATATTTCCAGTGAAATTCTTTCGTTTTTCAAAATTCACAAGGAACTTGGAACTTATGCCGGCGGTGTGCATCTTGAAATGACAGGTAACGATGTAACTGAATGCCTTGGAGGCTTTCAAAATATCATCGATTCCGACCTCTCAAAACGATACCACACACACTGTGACCCACGCCTAAATTCATCGCAAGCACTTGAAATTATGCTGCAACTTGTCAATGATATCTGCTAGTTTGGGTTTGCGTCTGTTTGGTTTGCATCCATTGTGTTAAGAATTTGTTTGAATATATCTTCCATGTCTGAAAGGGCGGCTGTCATGCTTGTAAGTGAAAATATTAAAGCATTTGCGTTTGAAATTGTGTAAGGTTTTCCATCAGGGAAAGTTATAACATTGTTGTAATTGTACTGGTTCATATTCATTTAACAGTTATTGTTTTATATAGGAAGTATAGCATAAAAATGAGTGCTTGTCAACGGTATATTTTTTTATTTTATATCAAGGCAAATAAAATCTTGACATACAGAAACTTTCAATTGATATTCACAAAATTATGTTGTTTTTTGTAACTTCACACTATGTTTCAGTTCTTTACATCGAAATTCTCTAAAAAAATCGCGATAGACCTTGGTACGGCAAACACTCTTGTCTACACAGTTGATGAAGGTATTATCCTAAACCAGCCTTCAATTGTTGCGGTTGAATATCAAGGCGGGCAGTTAGTTCCTTATAAATTCGGACACGACGCCAAAATAATGGTTGGAAAAACTCCTGCGAAATATCAAGCTATTCGCCCATTGAAAGACGGTGTAATTGCCGATTTCAAACTCGCAGAATCAATGATTCGCCACTTCGTTGGGCTTGTTTGTAAGGTGAACTTTTTCGTGAAACCAACAATTGTTATTTGCGTGCCATCAACGGCAACATCAGTTGAACGCCGTGCAATTCAAGACGCAGCAGAAATGGCAGGCTCTCACATTACATACTTAATCGATGAACCAATCGCAGCTGCACTTGGCTCTAATATTGATATCGAAGAAGCAAAAGGCTCAATGATTGTCGACATTGGCGGCGGAACAAGTGAAATTGCCGTAATTTCCCTTGGTGGAGTTGTTTATGGAAATTCCCTAAGAATTGCCGGTGATAAAATGGAGGAATCCATTATTAACTACATTCGCAAAAAATACAACATGCTTATCGGCGAACAAACTGCGGAGAAAATCAAACACACAATTGGTTGTGCAATTCCTTCGCCTGAAAACAATGTTATTGGCATTAAAGGCAGAGACCTAGTCACAGGTATTCCAAAACGCATTGAAATTTCAGAAACTGACATAGCAGACGCTTTGCGTGACCCACTTGGTAAAATTGTTGATGCCATCATGACGGCCCTTGAAATTACTCCGCCGGAAATTGCTTCGGACATCGTTGAATCTGGAATTGTAATCACGGGTGGTGGTGCTTTGTTGAAACAAATTGATACTTTAATTTCAGATGCAACGGGGCTTTCTGTTCGCATTGCCGATGAACCTTTGCAATGTGTTGTAAAAGGTATTGGAATTGTTCTGCATGACCTTGAAAAATACAAACATGTAACTTTCAGAGAAGAGTAAAACCTGTTTTAACCCAATACTTATGTGGAAACTTCTTGGTGCCTTTGTTCATAGAATGACTACTGGCGTTGAGGGGTGGTTTACAGACCTAATGGTCAAAATCAAAGCATACCTCGTAATATACCTCATTGTATTGGTGATATGTCGAATCATTGGTATAGTGCTATTTTTTTACAGCGGATTCAGTGACGTTAATCTTTCTACGGAAACACTCACAACAAATGGTTCATATGTATTGCAGACAAGCTTCTTTCAGGGGATTGAAAACAATTTGTTTGGAAATATTCAAGCAGTTTTGTCAAACACAAGAAAGGCGATAGTCTTTAACGAGATATTTCGTGCAACGGCAATTCTTGTTTCCGTTCTTGCAGTTACGCTGATGGGTTTCACAATGCTTATTGGTGACCAGAAAATCACAATAAAGGAATTTTTTTGGGATATTTTTCTGATATTTGGTAGTACGTCTATTTTGTTATACTACGACCCCACCCTTTCAGTCGATCCAAACGCACCTGCTAGCCCTGAAAAATATATAACGCTAATTTACAACTTCCTTTTGTCGATATCAAATTTTATATCAGAGACGCTGTTTTCAACGGTTAAAGGAATGAATATATCATACAAAGATCATACTCCGGTTGGATATTATGCACCGCTTGATGTTGTCTCATCGCTTTTTACGGATTCAGAAATTTCATGGCGTTTTTTGGTAAAATTCGGTGCATTAATGCTTTCAGAGGTATTTGTTCTTGTGCCGCTTATAATCATAGTTTGTGCATACTTCCTCATTCCCGTTGTGCTTACAACTTTTGTCGCAATTCTTCTTGCAAAAGTGACGATAATGTTCGCCCTACAATTCCTTCCATTTTTTATTTTATTTTCATCAATAAACGATGTTAATGTAAAAATTAATAAGCAGTCAAAAGGCTTGGATTTCACAACAAAGCTGATAACACAGGGAATTGTTGAGCCTCTTATGTTTTTAGCATTAACAACTTTTGTGGTAGGCTTTCTTATGAAAATATTAATCGTAGACAATATAAACGAGATACTATCATTTTCAGTTATGTCAGTAGATCTTCTTGAACCTCTGGATTGTCAGTGGTGGAATGTTGTGTGTCATGCGAAAAATCTTTTCTTCAAGGCTTTTAATGTTCTGTTGCCCAAGGTGGCCGTTGCGCGAGACATATCAATGGCAAAATTTTTCTCCGGCACTATGCAACTTTTTGTTGGAATTTTTGCATTTAAGCAGCTATATCCAGAAATATCATCGATTATGCAAAATCTTATGTCAAGAGCTCCTGGTACTGGAAGTGCAGCCTCTGGAATATTTGAAAGTGGAGGTGGGCTTTATGAAAAAAAGAATGTTGCTGCGGGCATTGTTGGGGAAACATACGGCTCTGCCGTTCATTCAACCTTAAAAGGGGGCTTTGGTTATGACAACGAAAAAGGCACGATTAATTCGGAAGAGGGTGCTTTCACCAAGCCTTTCACCCCACACAAAGATCAAACAGATGTTGAAGTTGTGGATCCAACTCCGCAACCAACTCCTGAGCCCGCACCATCTTCTGGCGATAAACCAAAGTAATCCAGATTGTACTCCGCCACCACAATAAAAAGGAAGAAAATCACAAAAGTAATCTACCTACTCAACACCCTCAAAGCATTTGTGTAGGCAGTTTTTTCGGCGAATTTCATTTTCTCACGCAAGGAAGTTGGTGTTTCGAGATCATCGATGCGAACGGGTTCTTGTGCAATAATTTTGCCAGAATCAACTTCCGCTTCAACAAAATGCACGGTGCAACCTGTAATTTTTGCTCCAAAGGTAAGGGCATCGGCAATGGCGTTATCGCCCTTGAATGACGGCAGAAGTGATGGGTGAATGTTTATCATTTTCCCGTGCCATTTTTCCGTAAATTCTGGCGAAAGAATACGCATAAACCCAGCAAGGCAAAGGATATCCACGCCCTCAATATGTGCCTGACAGTCCTGTTCGAACTCGTGAATTTTTCGCCCTTTTGTTGGAATTACAACGGTTTTTATACCAAAAGATTCGGCAATTTTCAAGCCATTGACACCGCTTTTGTTGGATATCACCACTTGAATTTTTGCAAGATTGGGATTTTTTTCGCAAAATTCAGCAATAGTTTGAAGGTTACTTCCAAAACCGGAAATAAATACGGCAAGATTCTTCATTGAGGTTTTAAAATTTTGGAGCGGGTGATCGGAATCGAACCGACACGGTCAGCTTGGAAGGCTGAAGTTCTACCACTAAACTACACCCGCATTATTACTTTCACAATAAAACAATGGAAATTTAATTGTCAAGTAAAATTTCGCAAAAAAAGTTGACAATCAATTTTATTGCACGCAAATTGAAGAAAAACGAAATGCAAACGCTTGAAATCTTAATTTTGTCCTTGCTTTTTTGTGGAACTTTGCCAATTATTCTTCCACGAGTCAAAGCAATTCGCATAAACGCCGTGGGAACTGTGTCCATTTTGCTGTTAATTTTGCTTTATACCCAAGTCAATCTCAATTATTTCACAAGCTTCGTGTTTGGAAATTTCACGCAGGCAATGGGAATTGAGCACGGTTTTGATTCAATCTCCTTCTTCATGCTGTCCCTTATTGCAGGCATTGGAATGTTCACATCATATTCAACTCTTCGTCATATTGAATCAATTTATACGAAATATACATCGTGCTTTGTAACAATTGCAATAGCCTCATCGCTAATCCTTTCAATATCACGAGACATCTTCAATTTCTATATATTCTTCGAACTTTGCAACATTTGTTTCTACCTAATCCTTTCAAGCACGCCCAATGTTCAAAAGAAGAAATTCGTGCTGGAATACCTTTTGCTTGGCGGGGTTGCATCGGTTTTTATTGTTCTTGCGATTGAAATTATTTATGTCGTTTTTGGAAGTTTGAATGTTACAACAATTCAGTTGAATCCCATAGTTTTAGCCGGCAACCACCTCACTTTGATGAAAATCTCCACATTGTTCCTAATAGTCTCGGCGTTTATCAAGCTTGGAATTTTCCCATTTAACATTTGGGTTAAGAAAATTTACACAACGGTTCCAAACTTTTTCCTCCCGTTTTATGGCTCAATCGCTTCAAGTTTAATGCTCTATCTTGTCATATTCTTCCTTTACCGAGTCATTGGCAGTTACGATATAATCCTGTTCACATCAAAAATTATCACTCCGTTTTGCCTTGCAACTGTTGTAATTTTTTCAATAATTGCAATTAAGGAAAAAGATCTTCGCACAATTTTCGCCTATTCAACGCTGGCACAATCAGCTTATGTTCTTGTTGCAATCACAACGCCAAATGTTTCGGCGATATCCGGTGGAATTTTGCACATTGTGCATAATATTGTGTGTAAATTTGGCTTGTTTGTAATAATTTGTCAAGTCTATCACACGGCGAAAACCTACAATATTTCCACAATTTCACACATTGCAAAAAATAAAATCATGGCAATTTGCTTCTGCATTTTGTGTGCTGGATTGATTGGTCTGCCTTTGACATCAGGTTTTGTAACGAAGTTCTATATGATTCAAGGTCTGATTGAAGAAAAACGCTTTGCCGTTGTGGGCTTTTTCATTGTTGGCTCAATTTTGAGTATTGTATATTTCTGGAAAATAATTCAGCAAATATACTTCACAAAACAACATTCGCACAGCAAAACATCAAGCCACGCACCGCAAGCTTCCATAAACACACAGGTTGCGATTAAATTTTCCACAACAAGCGAAGTTGCCGTTATTATTTCTGCGGTAATTTGCGTTTTTTTTGGAATATTTACACATTTTACACTTGCAAAATCGCAAATACTTGCAACAATATTTTTACAGAATTTATCTTAATTTACACCCATGAAAACATTAAACGAAATGAAATTGGAAATTGAACAAGTTCAAACATTGCACGAACTTCTTAATGTTAAAGCCGGATTTGTGGGGAAATCTGGAACGATTACCGAAGAATTCAAAAACATGAAAAACCTTACAATTGAGGAAAAAAAGCAGAAAGGTCAAGAACTTAATGCACTTAAAACCGCCGTTGAAGAAGTGATTGAAGCACAAATGCAAGCGATAAAACTTCGCCAGATCAACGAAACCCTTGAAAATGAGAAAATTGACATAACAACGCCATCAATTGCAACGGAAAAAGGGTCAATTCACCCAACATCGTTCGTTGCGAACGAAATTTACTCGTTTTTTGCAAAATATGGCTTTTCCGTGCAGGATGGTCCCGAAATTGAAGACGACTACCACAATTTTGAAGCCCTAAATTTCCCCGAACTTCACCCAGCAAGAGCAATGCACGACACATTCTACATCGAAAATTCGCAAGAACTTCTAAGAACTCACACTTCATCTGTGCAAATTCGTCAAATGCAAGCGAAAAATCCGCCGTTTCGCTTCCTTTCAATTGGCAAAACTTACCGTTGCGATTCCGACCGCACACACATTCCAATGTTTCATCAAGCCGAGGGCGTTTGCGTGGAAGAGGGCATTTCGCTTGCTCACCTTAAAACAATTGTGGAGGACTTCCTCATTCATTTTTTCAACGATGACAAGGCAAAAATCCGCTTCCGTTCAAGCTTTTTCCCATTCACTGAGCCATCTTTTGAGGTTGATATTGACACAGGCAACGGCTTTTTAGAGGTTATGGGTTGCGGTATGATTCATGCGAATGTCCTGAAAAATTGTAATATTGACCAAAAATACTCAGGATTTGCCTTTGGAATGGGTCTTGAACGCCTTGCAATGTTGAAATATGGCATTTCAGATGTCAGAGACTGCATTTCGTCAAACCCTCAATGGCAAAAACACTTTGGTTTTTAGGGTTTTTCAAGAAAACTCTTGCGTTTGCTTCAAAAAAGGTGTAATGTTTAACATAACTTTTATTTTTTTTATGCAAACGACAGCACAAATGGAGGCGAAGAAGAGGAAAGGTGATGCTAAATCAAGTCTTGGAACTGTAAACTACCACACACAAAATGGAGTATCACGTTTAACAGTGTCAACCTACTTTGACTTGCGAAAAGCTGAGCGAGATGTGGCAGCTGAGCGCAGTAGAAGGGAATGTGTCGCAAATCTTCAAGGTGGCACTCATGAAGCTCAACTCAAACGCTCAAAAACTGTGCATAATTTTTCGGTTTTCAATCTATAATAATCAAACCCTCAAACCAACACGCAATTTCGCTGAGCGAGACCGCGGGTTTTCACGAACCTCGGCATCGCTTGGTTCAATTGGCTTTTTTGTGATAATTTCGAACGGTTTTTCGCTGGAAATTGCCTCTTCTTGGGCGTATTTATTTTTTTTCATCTTTTTTTCGGAGTTTTCCTCGAAAAAATTTTTGACCAACCTGTCCTCCAATTCGTGGAATGAAACGCAGGCGAGGACTCCGTTTTTTTGCAAAATTTCAGCACTTGATGCCAGCAAAAGCTCAATTTCTTCAAGTTCATTGTTGACAAAAATGCGAATTGCTTGAAAAGTTTTGGTCGCAGGGTGAATTTTGTAGTGTTTTGGCTGGTTGTAGGCTTCGTAAATGATTTGAGCAAGTTCAAGCGTGGTTTCAATTGGCTGTTTTTTGCGTTCGGAGTATATCATTCCCGCAATTTTTTTCGCAAGACGTTCGTTTGAGTAGCGAAAAATTATGTCCGCAATTTTGCTTTCCTCAAAATTATTCACAACATCAAACGCTGAAATTTCACATTTCCCCATTTGCATGTTCAATTGTGCGTTTTTTTGGAAGGAAAAACCTCGCTCGGGGTTGTCAACATGCATCGATGATATGCCAAAATCGGCGACTATTCCGTTCGCACTTTGCACAAAATTGGGGATTTCACTGAATTTTTCGCTGAAAAACTGGAATCTTTCGCCAAATTGTTGCTTAATTTCGTTTGCGATGGGAATTACGGTTGGGTCTCTATCAAATGCGATGACGCTGCAATTTGCACGGCGTAAAATTTCTTTTGTATAGCCTCCCGCCCCAAATGTTGCGTCAACATAAACGCCGCCGTCAACGATATTAAGTGAGGAAATCGCTTCGTTTAACAATACTGATTTGTGAATTGTCATTTTTTTGCGTTTTTTACGGCCAAAATGTGCATTTTTTTCCAAAGCATTGCATCAACAGCAGGCATCCCCCAAAGAGTTTTCCCCGCTTCATCAACACTGCTTGCAACGCCAGAATGCCCCATAACGCTTGTTCTGTCTGGAAGTATTACGCCGCCGGCAATTGCGGAAAGTCCGCCAATCATGCAAAAATTTCCAATTTCAACGGAACCTGCAATCATTGCACCGCCGGCAATAAAGCACGATTTTCCAATCACGCTGCCGTGTCCAACATGAACCATGTTATCAATTTTTGTGAAATCTCCAACTTTTGTGCTGGTTAAAAAACCTCTGTCCAGCGTGGAATTTGCACCGATATCAACGCCGTTTCCAAGGATAACCTTCGCAATTTGTGGGATAGGAAAATGCTGACCGTTGACATAATTTGGCACAAAACCAAAACCACAAGTGCCAATTTTTGCACCGGAACGAACGGTTGAACCCTCGCCAATTGTGCAATTTTCAAGGGAAACATGGCTGTGAATTGTGCAATTATCGCCAATTTCAACATTTTCACCAATGTAGGCAAACGGCAAAATTCTGACATTCCTGCCAATAATCGCACTTTCTGAAATAACCGCTTTACTGGAAATATCAGGGTTTTCTTGGGAAAAATCCTTGTATTTAGTAGGGAAATTTTCGCCCGTGCCAATATATTCAAGAATAATTTTCGCCATAGCAAAGTAGGGATCCTTCACAACAATTGCAACGGTTTGCGGGGGAATTTTATCCTTATTTTTTTCACTCACAAGGCACGCCCCAATTTGAGTATTTTCAAGGCTTTTGATATACATAAAACCGCCGTTGAAAAACGAAATTGACTGCAAGTTGCCATCTGTGATTGATGAAAATGACGAAAGTTCAAGCGTTGCAAAGCGTGAATCTTCCGTTGTTCCACCAATTAATTCCAGCAGTTCGCTGTTGATTATCGATTTTTTTGCTTGCATAAATTCCTTTTGTGACTACTTCTTTTTTGCAGGTTGTTTTGCGTCCCATTCAATTTTCATTTTTGGAAGTTTGGAGTCAAGCTCTTTGATAACCTCAGCCGTGATATCGTTTTTTTTGTCGTAAT
>CANCKZ010000008.1 GCA_947378695.1 Rickettsiales bacterium | reverse complement strand
GCACTTCGTGTGCAATTCCCACCTTTGCTACCATTTTTCCACGAAATTACCTTCCTTAATCAATGTTGATTTTTCAAGGACTCCGTACCTTGAAGATATCGACCGAAAAGCGAAGCTTGAAGGCGAAGAGACATCGAAATAGGTAGGAGTCCTTGCCCTCACAACCTCTTCAAGTCCTTTTTTGTTGGAACAAGCCCTTTGAACGAGCTGTTATTCGTGCTAGACTCACAATTAGTCCGCAAAAGGTTCACAACCTCCTCAAATCCTTCTACATTGTAAAAATCGATTGAATACGAGTAATTTTCGCCTTCGCCTCTCACCATAACCCTTTCCGCATCGCTTAATGCTTTAAGCATTTCATCATCCTTCTTAGCACTATCCGCAATTGCATACTGGCCGTGCGGTGTCATTTTATGTTGCATTGAATCAATGCTAATGTTCACACTGCTACCGCTTAAAAGGTTATAGCCAATGTAATAAGCAAAGCGAATTCTTCCTTCTGAAAAGTAATGCAGGGCAAGATACGGCTTTTCTTTTGTGGCGTGCCGTGTGTTTCGAGTAGTCCTTTCCGCATAAAGAACTGCATAACACACAATGTTGGATCTTGGGTTTGCCCGTAGGGCTGTCCATTTTCCAATTTTGCCGATAATCTTTTTTTCAAGAACTTTTGGCTCGCTGTCGCCATCATTTTCATTGGTTGAATTTGCACCATTTTTTTTTGAGTGAGCAAGTCTTTCCTCTTTTGTCATTGGTCCTTTACGTTCTGCCTTTTTCTTTGCTTCCTTTTCGGCAAGGGGGTCTGGCAGTTCAGTTGGCAATGATTTTGAGGAGTCTTTTGCAAGTGATGTGTGGGTGAATGTTATCAGAGTGGCAAAAAGCAAGGCGATGGTTTTCATATTAAAAGCAATATTTTCATAACTTAAATTGTTCAAGATAGCTATTCATCAAATTGACCAACTGCATTCACAATGAATATTATTATTGCGTATGCAAGGTTTTTTGCAATAATAATATTGCACGCTTTCTACTGTGTTAGTGCTATTTTTTATTCGAAGCTATGCCAAAACCAAGACCTCCTCCACCTGAAAACGATATAAGGGCTATAATAATTTCCTTGGTAAGGTTTGTGTCCTTGACTGACCAAACAATCATCAGAATGACAACTAATGCAATGAATGTTAAAATCATTAAGAGTCTAGTATTTTTATGCTCCTGATTTTCTCTATTTTCCACATGTGCAAAAAACAGAGGGAGTTGCTCTGATGTTAGCTTTTCCACAATTGCCGCACCAGATGATGTAGATGTCTGCGACATAGACATCGCAAGAATACTGCGTTGTAGTGGTTTTGGCTGTGGGTCGCTGCTTGAATTTACTTCAGTCATACTTTATATGAATAATTATTAGCCATCTCGGTAAATTCATTTATTATGTACAGGTAAAGTAACTCGCATAGGTCGTCGTTTGAAATGTCGTACACGATTTGCATAAAAACTTATACACATATATTCCATTATAAATAAAAAATGTCAAGAAAAATAATTCATTGATGTATCAACGCCGACTATATTAAAAGCATGGCGTCCAGTGGTTTTTTTGCTTTAAGACGCAAATCTTCGGAAATGATTATCTCGTTTGAATTGTTTTCAAGGCAATCAAGAATTTTTTCCATAGTGTTCATTTTCATATAAGGGCAGGCGTTGCAATTGATGCAAGAAATTCCGTCACGCTCTAAATATGGAACTGTAATAAATTCCGCTTTTGGGTTTGCTTTTTGCATTTGGTGGATAATTCCGTGTTCTGTCAACACAATAAATTTGCCACTTCCCCCACCGTTATTTGTTGAAAATTCCAGCAGTTTTGAAGTTGAGCCAATGAAATGCGCATATTTCAAAAGCGATTCAGGGCATTCAGGGTGGGCAATAATTTGAGCGTCAGGATTCTGAGTTTTCAACTGCACAAGGTTCTTTTCCGAAAACCTTTCGTGAACCATACAAGAACCTTGCCATAGTGTCATTTTTCTGCCTGTAATTTTTTGCAGATAGTTGCCAAGGTGGCGGTCGGGTGCAAATAGAATTGGTTTGTTTGTAGGAATGGATTTGATAATTCGTTCCGCATTGGAAGATGTGCAGATGATATCTGAAAGTGCCTTAACTTGCGTTGAACAATTTATGTAACTTACAACGATGTGCTGGGGATTTTGTTCCTTGAATTTTGCTAAATCTTCCGCTTTACAGGAATCTTCAAGAGAACAGCCGGCGTTGGAATCTGGAATTAGAACAGTTGCATTTGGATTCAGAATTTTTGCAACTTCGGACATAAACCTCACACCCGCAAAAACGATAACCTCCGCACTTGATGCAGCAGCTTTCTTGGAAAGTTCGAGGGAATCTCCAATGAAATCGGCGATGTCTTGAATTTCGGAATCTTGGTAATAATGTGCAAGAATTATTGCGTTTTTTTGTTTTTTCAGTTCTAAAATCCTTGCTTCCATGTTCAGCATTTACCCGTTACAAAATTTTGATATATCGAATAAATACCATTATTTTTAATAAGTCAATTTATTTTGAATGGGGAGGGAATGGGGCTTGAATTATTTTTATTTAGTATTTATAGCCGTATAAATTTTTTTGTGCGTGATGCAATATTGTCCAATTTCTCTGCTATTTTCCCTGCCTGCCGTTGCGAGTGACTCCACTTTGACTCGAATGGCTGAAATAGCGACGGTTTTAGGGACGATTGTTGGGTTGATTGGAATTTATTTGGCGTGGTCGGCGTTTAAAGCACAAAGAGAATCCCTTGATAAACAAATAGAGGACTCCAAAACCGCCGATGAAAACACAAAAATCGCACTGGCACAGCAAGACACAATGATTGATGGGATAACAAAGATGACAACCCAGCAGGCAATCCTTGGTGCGTGGTCGCTTTTGGCACAAAAAGGCACGGGAGACCTTGGCAGAAAGGACGCACTGGAATTTTTGCACTCAAAGGGGAAATCCTTGGCTGGGCTGGATTTAACTGGTGCTTATTTGTTTGTGTTGCGGTTGAAAGGGGATTTGGGTGGTCAAGTGCCGGGGCAAGCATTCATTCAGCTGAATCTGGAATCGGCAATTTTTAATCATGCGGATTTAAGTTGGGCGAATTTTGAAGGTGCATACCTGTCTTTCGCAAAATTTAACAGAGCATCTCTATATCACACAACATTTAATGGTGCGAACTTAACTGGGGCGGATTTTACTAATGCTTTATTGATTCAATATGCAGAGTTTAGTGATTGTTATGTTGCAATCGGTGATTACCCAATGGAAAAATACCTTCCAACCGCCCCAGAAGGTTGGAAGTTTGAACTTGAAATAAAGAAGGATGGTAATCCACGATTTGAGGCGTTCAATTTAGGAACACCTGTTGAGCAAATACGCACATACATAAAACTCATCAAAACGGAAACAAAAAACCCTTGACAACCAAAAACGAAGAATTGTAAATAAATTTATAATTTATGCGTGAAAAATGCCAAATGCTTCAATTAAATTGCTTGAAAATGCAAAATTTCCATTCTCGTTGCCAGAACTTCCATTTGCTGATGACTCCATTTCGCCAATTCTAACAAAGGAATCGTTTGATTTCCACCACAAAAAACACCACAATGCTTATGTTGTGAAACTTAACGAACTTGTTGAAGGAACGGAATATCAATCCCTTACATTGAAGGAAATAATTGTGAAATCGGAAAAAGATGGCAAAGCGGCAATTTTTAACAATGCTGCTCAAATTTGGAACCACGCCTTCTTATGGCATTCAATGCAAAAAAACGGTGGAACAAAACACATTTCTTCACCTGCAAAAAAGTTGATCGAAAACTCATTCACAACAGTTGAAGAATTTCAAGCAAAATTGATTGACGCAGGTGCAACACAGTTTGGTTCTGGTTGGGCTTGGGTTGTGTTGAATAAAGTTACGGGCGGTCTTGAAATCACAAAAACAGGAAACGCACAAACTCCATTAACAAACGAAAACCTTGTGCCTGTTATCACAATTGATGTCTGGGAACATGCTTATTACATCGATTACCGCAACAAACGCCCGGATTACCTGAAAACCTTCGTTGAAGAACTGATTAACTGGAATTTCTTTGAAGCAAACATTCAACATTGATTATCTAACTATTAAAGGAGTATATGCAAAAAATTGATAAAATGAAAGTCATTTATGGCAATAAAGAACTTGAACTTCCAGTTCTTCACGGAACAGAAGGTGCAGATTGCGTTGATATTGGCACTTTTGAAAAGGAGTTAAACCTTTATACATTCGACCACGCCTTCGTCTCAACCGCATCTTGCCATTCAAACATAACATTCATTGATGGCGACAATGGAATTTTAGCACACAGAGGCTACGCAATTGAAGAGCTTGCTGGTCACAGAACATTTCTTGAAACATTTTTCCTTTTATTCACAGGCAAAAACCACGATGAAGCATTGGAAGAATTTGAGCAGTTCAAAAAAACCGCACTTGATAACATGAAAATTGACGATGTTACAAAATCGATAATATCATCGTTCAAGAAAACTGATCACCCAATGGCAATTGTTATGGCGGCTTTTTCAAATGTTGCTGCGAAGAATTGTTCAAACTGGAACCCGACAGATTCCGCCCTTGTTCGCAAAACTTTAATCAAGCTTGTTGGCGAATTTCTTGCGTGTGTAATTGTAACTTATCGCTTTATTAAAGGGAAAAGTTTGGATATCAAAATGACACCACACTTCACCGAAACCATTTGCCTTAACTTATTTGACGAAGAACACTTCCGTTCAAACAAGAAGCTTGTGGAAAGCGTTTTCAACACACTATTCGTTCTTCACGCAGACCACGAACAAAATGCCTCAACTTCAACAGTTCGCATGGTTGCTTCAACAGAAGTGAACCCTTATGCTTCCGTTGTTGCTGGTGTTGCTGCATTATGGGGACCACTTCACGGTGGAGCAAACGAAGCCGTTGTGAATATGCTTGAAGGAATACAGTCGGTTGAAGAAGTTCCTGCGTTCCTTGAAAAAGTGAAAAACAAAGAAGGCAAACTTATGGGCTTTGGACACAGAGTTTATAAAAATTATGACCCTCGCGCAAAATTAATCAAAAACACTTGCGATGTCGTTCTTGAAACATTCCAACATGTTGGGGATAAGGACAAGTTGTTTATTGCTCGTGAACTTGAAAAGCAAGCAATGGCAGACGAATACTTCACATCACGCAAACTTTTCCCAAATGTTGATTTCTACTCGGGGATTATCTACAAAGCACTTGATGTCCCGACTCAATTTTTCACGGTAATGTTTGCTGCGGCAAGGGTTGCTGGGTGGTCGTCTCAAATGTTTGAATTTTACGGTGAATCACGCAAAATTTCCCGCCCTCGCCAACTTTACACCGGCGAAAAGGTTGGAAGCCGTTCCGCTAATGCGTAATATCCAAATTGTGAGGCTTCAAATTGCAAGGTTCTATCTTGCGAAATGATCGTAGCCTTCGCAATTCAAAACAAACGGGCAGTTGGCTAAAACAACTCCCGTTCCGTTTTTTACTGTGCCAATTTTTGTGAAATTTGGCAGGTAACCCTCCTTTGATGTTACCAAAATGTTATAATCGTCGCCAAATGTCAGGGATTCTTCGCTTACTCCCCCCAAGTGTGGCAGGGTGTTGAAATCAAGTTCGAAGCAAAGGTTAGAAGCATTTGCCATTTTTTTGGAATCTGCAATTAAGCCATCGGAAATATCCATGCTTGCGTTGATTTTTGAAAAATCGGAAATTTGCACAAGGGAAGGGCGAAGATATTCCCGAATTTGTGGGTCTTCAAAATCACAAATTCCACCGCTTGCAAGAACTTTGGAGTATCCAAAAAATGCTTCACCAATATTTTTTGTGATGAAAATGCCATCGCCAATTTGTGCGTTGCATCTTTGCGGTGAATTGTTGGCGTTTGAAGTTTCAACTTTCGCCAAAACCGTCACAACAATTATAATGTTTCTCGCATTGTGCGTGGATGTATCGCCACCAAGAAGGTCAATTTTGTGCCGTTTATTGAAATCTGCAAAACCTTGCATTAAATTTTCAAATTGTTGGAATTTTTTTGGCAGAATTAGGTTCATAAAATAACCAATTGGCTTGCCATTTTTGGCGAAAATATCCGAAACACTGCGTGCCATCGCCTTATATGCAATAAAGTTTGCGGGAAGGTTTTCCAGAATATGCACGCCTTCAATTGTCGTATCCGTATTCACAATAATATCACCAA
Organism: Rickettsiales bacterium; assembly: GCA_947378695.1. Classification (GTDB taxonomy): domain Bacteria; phylum Pseudomonadota; class Alphaproteobacteria; order Rickettsiales; family Deianiraeaceae; genus CAJQOT01. The sequence goes on along the minus strand of CANCKZ010000008.1, from coordinate 6,376 downwards.
TTTGAGCAACATCGTCCATCAAATTTCGTGCAAATTTATTGCCGTTTGTAAGTTTCAGCAAATGGTTTTGAATAAAATCTTCTTCACTAATTGGCATATCAACAGTTCAATTATCAATTATCAATTGACATTTGAATATTGTTAAGTTTCAAGAATATTATTTTCTTTTTTAGTTTTAAAAATGGGCAGGGCATTATTTTTCAACATAGCATCTTCGTTTTTCAATGTAATGCTTGTTGTAGTGATAAAGTTGATGGTTGACAGCAACATGATAACCTCCGCAATTGCATCGTTTTTTCGCCACATTTCAGCATTAATAATTATTCTGCCGTTTATTTTGCGAACTCTTAAAACCGAGCCAAAACACTTCGTGGAAAATGTTCCGCAGTGGGCAATGATTCTTCGTGCCATTTGTTTCACGGTTGGAACATTTCTGTGGCCGACAGTCTACACTCACATGCCAATGCACATTGCTATGACTATTGGGTTTTTGTCTCCGTTCATTTCCAACATTTTGCTTTCAACGTTTCTAAACGAAAAAATTCCAAACCATGCGTGGATAGCCAAACTTTTTGCCGTTATCGGTGTTGTGATTATTCTTGAACCATATATCCACGATTTCAACAGATACTACATTCTTGCATTTGTGTGCGTAATGTTTTGGGGAATTGCATCAACATTGAATAAGTTCATTGCTAACAGAAAGGTGCGAATTAACATTTCGCTTTATTATATCACAATTTATTCGGTAATATTCACAGGTATGATTGTCTATTTTGGGAAGATTGAGCTTCCAAAGGATATTTTGAAACCGATATTGTATCTTGGGGCTCTTTCAATTGCATCGCAATATTTTTCAATGAAGGCTTATCAGGTTAGTAAGGGGTATTTGGTGAATGCTATGGAATTTGTGCGGTTTTTGATGTATCTTGTAATGGATATTATTGTTTTTGGCACAGATGTTAAAATGCTTACGGCCGTTGGTGCTGTTATTATTGGCGTAAGTGTCTACTTCGTTGTGAAAAGACACGAATATTGAAATTGATTTATTAAAATTAAATTCTTGCAATTTAATTTTTTTACTCAAACTTAGTCCATTGAATAATTTTTCCCGTTCTGTATAATCACAATTCAAGATGCGTCAATCGAATTTGGCGGAAGAGTCCTTTTTGATTCAGTAAATTTAACGATCAACCCTCGTGAGAAAATCGGCCTTATTGGCAGAAACGGAAGTGGGAAAAGTACATTTTTCAAACTACTTCTTCGCGAACAACAACCAGATTCCGGAACGATTGAATATGATGATGCTTACACAATTGGTTATTTGAACCAACACATTCATTTCACAAAACAAACGGTTTTGGAAGAAGTTACGCAAATCCTTCCACCAGAGCGTGAATGGGAAGAATGGAAAGGCGAAAAAATTCTGCTTGGTCTTGGTTTTACGGAAGAAAACATGTTGCAAGATCCCAGCACCTTTTCAGGTGGTAACCAAGTGAAAATTAACCTTGCCAAAATCCTTTTGCAAGAACCAGACATTCTGCTTTTAGATGAACCTACTAACTATCTTGATATTTACGCAATTCGTTGGCTTGAAGGATTTTTGAAGAAATGGAAGGGCGAATTGGTGCTAATTACACACGATAGAGCCTTCATGGATAGCGTAATTTCCCATACAGTAATTATTCACCGTGGAAAGTTCCGCAAAATTAGAGGTTCAACGGGTAAAATTCGTGAACAAATTGACATGGAAGAGGAAATCTATGAAAAGACTCGCGTAAAAGAGGAAGAAAAACGCAAAGAAACGGAAGAATGGATTAAACGATTCGGAGCAAAAGCCTCGAAAGCTGCTGCGGCACAGTCTCGTCAAAAACAATTGGACAAACAAGAAGAAAGACCGGCCTTGACAAAACTTGACAGTCTTAACTTCAAATTCACCTATGTTCCATACGGTTCTGGCGGGAATATGGTGGAAGTCAACAAGCTTGGATTTCATTTCGACCCAGAAAAAGTGCTTATGAAAAACCTAAGTTTCAGTGTGAATCACGGGGATAAAATCTGTATTATCGGGAAAAACGGTAATGGTAAATCAACTTTGATGAAGCTAATTTACGACGAACTTAAACCAATTGAAGGAACGATTGTTGTGAATAACAAGGTTCAATGCGGATACTTCGGGCAAACAAACATTGACCACCTTCACCCTGATAACACAATTTGCCAAGAAATGGAGACGGTTGAATCTGAAAAGCCGATAGAATATTCCACCGTTCGCAGAATCTGTGCACAAATGATGTTCCCCGGAGACCTTGCCCACAAGAAAATCTCCGTTCTTTCCGGTGGTGAAAAATCAAGGGTTATGCTTGGGAAAATCCTTCTGTCGTCTTCAAACTTGCTACTTCTTGATGAACCTACCAACCACTTTGATATTGAATCCTGTGAAAGCTTGATGGAAGCAATTCAAGATTTCCAAGGTGCCGTTGTAATGGTTACACACGATGAACACTTCCTGAAAAACATCGCAAACAAATTGGTGATTTTTGACGGTGGCAAAACATTTGTGTTTGAAGGAACTTACGAGGCGTTCCTTTCCAAAATTGGTTGGAGTGAGGTCAACAATGGGTAGTAATTCTGCCCTTTCGCACCACCGCTTTTCCTTGGTGTTATAGTGTACTAGTACACTATAACAAAAATAAAAAAGAAAAAAAATATTTTTCTCAAAATCAAACAAACCCTTATGCGAATTGACTTCTTCATTTTACGGAAAATCACGACCATCACTTTTGTTATAGCACGCTATAACAAAAACGCACTTTTTGGGAGGAAAAAATAAAAAAAATGGGGTTTTGCAGTTGGAAAAAGTTGGTTAATGTATACAATATAATAAGTGGGAGTGTGGAAGCAGAAAGCGAAGTTTTTGTGGGATAGCACGAATGAAATGAGGGATATCCGCCGGAAATTTCGCAACCGCCCCGATGTTCAAATTTTGGAAAGAAGGCGTGTGGCGACTGGTTCTGCGGTGGCGGAGTGGTGTTGAAAAAGTTGGTTATTATATACAATATAGCGAGTGAAAATGTGGAAGCAAAAGTTACTAAACTTGAAACAAATATTGTTGATATGCAAAAAAACAATAACTGTAAAAAATAACCCCTACCCTACCCCTTCCAAAGCAATCTTCTTCGTCAATTGCTTCATAATATAAACCGATGTTTCTTCGATAGACTTTTCCGTTATGTTAATTACAGGGCAGCCAAGTTTTGTGAAAAGCTTGCGTGATTCCACGATTTCCTCCCGAATTTTATCAATGTCCGTATATTGCGATTTTTCCGAATCTCCGCTGAGGGAAGATATCCGTGATTTACGAATTGCCTCCAAGCGTTCGGCATCTGCTACTAACCCAACAATTAGCGGTTTTTTTATGGAAAAAATAATAGACGGAAATGTTTCTGTTGTAACAAATGGAATGTTGACAACCTTATAACCTCGATAGGAAAGATAGATGCTAACCGGCGTTTTTGATGTTCTTGACGCACCAATTATAATAATATCCGCTTCGTCAAGGTCTTCTAAAAGTCCGCCGTCATCGTGTGATATTGTGTAGTTAATCGCCTCAATTCTGTTTGCATAACCGGCAGGAATATCGTTCGATATTGTGCTAAGAGTTCCCAAGCTGTCTTCGCCTAAATATCTTTGAAATGTGCGAGTAATTTTTGAAAGGATTGGAATGCAGGGAATGTTTAGGTCTGAACAAACGGCTTGAAGCATATCTTCGAATTTTGGCGAAACAATTGTATACATAACAATTCCCTTGTTTTTCTTTATGCCATCAACAATAACATTCATTTCGTTTTCCGTTCTTGTTAAAAACCAAGTGAATTTTTTGAAATCTACCTTTGGAAATTGTGCTGTAATAGACGATGCCATTGTAAGCAAAGTATCACCCGTGGAATCGGAGACTAAATGCACATTACACGCTTTCGTTCCATTAACCTCAACAACGCCTTCAACCTTAACCTCCACTTCCTTCACTTCTTGAATTTCAGACATACAAAATATATTATATAATTTCAGCAACAATTCTATTGTTGGGGATTGTCAAATAAAAAATGCTTGCAAAATATAAAAGAAGCATTAAGCAATTTTAAATTGAATAAAGTTATTTTATGCAAAATATCAAAGCATTGTGTAATGCACGCTTGTGTTCCAAAAACCACAACTTGAAATATAACACAATGAAAAAAAAACTTGACAAGCAAAAAAACCGTGTTCTTTTTTAAAAAAATTCATTTTAACTATTTTTATACAAACATATGGCTGAAGCTTTTGAGAGGAATAAACCTCATATGAACGTTGGTACCATTGGTCACGTCGATCACGGTAAAACAACATTAACAGCTGCTATTACAAAAGTACAAGCTAAACTTTTCGGTGGTGCAGTTCAAAACTACGATGACATCGACAAAGCTCCGGAGGAGAAAGCTCGTGGTATCACAATTTCAACAGCACACGTTGAATACGAATCTGAAAACCGCCACTACGCACACGTAGACTGCCCGGGACACGCCGATTACGTAAAAAACATGATTACAGGTGCCGCTCAAATGGACGCTGGTATTATTGTAGTTTCCGCGGTTGATGGTCCAATGCCACAAACTCGTGAACACATTCTTCTTTCACGCCAAGTTGGTGTACCTAAACTTGTTGTATTCCTTAACAAATGCGACATGGTTGACGACCTTGAACTTCTTGAACTAGTTGAAATGGAGGTTCGTGAACTTCTTTCACTATACAACTTCCCAGGCGACGACACTCCAATCATCAGAGGTTCCGCTTTGAAAGCTCTTAACGGTGAAGATTCCGAACTTGGAACACAATCTATCAAAAAATTGATGGACGCTCTTGACACATTCGTTGAAATGCCAACTCGTGAACTTGACAAACCATTCCTTATGCCAGTTGAAGATGTATTCTCAATTTCCGGTCGTGGTACAGTTGCTACTGGTCGTGTTGAAACAGGTATCATCAAAGTTGGTGAAACAGTTGAAATCATCGGTCTTCGCACAACTCAAACAACAACGGTTACAGGTGTGGAAATGTTCCGCAAACTTCTTGATCAAGGTCAAGCTGGTGATAACGTTGGTATTCTTCTTCGTGGTGTGAAAAAAGACGACTTGGAGCGTGGTCAAGTGATCGTGAAACCAGGAACAGTTACTCCTCACACAAAATTCGAAGCTGAAATTTATGTTCTTTCAAAAGAAGAAGGCGGTCGTCACAGCCCATTCTTCGCTGGTTACCGTCCACAATTCTATTTCAGGACAACAGACGTAACAGGTTCTGTTACAATCCCTGAAGGTGTTGAAATGGTAATGCCAGGTGATAACGTGAAAATCACAGTTGAATTGATTTCGCCAATTGCTATGACAGAAGGTCTTCGTTTTGCTATCCGTGAAGGTGGTAGAACAGTTGGTGCTGGAGTTGTAGGTAAAATTCTTGCGTAATCTTTTCGCCAATTTGCCCTTTGAACCTTGCGTTTAAGGGGCAATAAGTAAATCCGTTTTTTCAAGCGTCTTTACTTATTAAATTTTAATTGTTGTGTGGCAAAGGGTGGCAACAATAAGCAAGGTGGTGCTGACAAAAAGAAGCAAGACAAAAAGAAAGATGCAGCAGCACTTGACGAAATGGTTAAAGCAAAAGCTAAAGAAGTTGAAGCAAAAGTTCAAGCATTTATAGACAAAACAGACGCGAATGGCAAGAAAATCGCAACGAAACTTGATTCGTGGATCACGCAAAGCGATGCAAACGCAATTGTAAAACTATACAAAGGAGCGAAGCCTGCTACCTCCGCCTCACCACAGGTTGCGATTGACAACCTTTCCTGCATCTTGCATGGTATGATGCAGGTATTGTCTCCGAAAGATGATAAAGGTGGTGCCTCACATAAGGTATATTCTGATCAAGATGTTATCTCAAAACACATCCAAAGCCTCAAAAAACACCTAAATCCCTTTGCAGAAGAGCATGCAGCCCTCTGTAATGGCGGACACATGCAATTTCATAGTGTAGCATTGGAGACGTTTATTGCGGCAGAGAAAAGCAGCGCACACGACACTGCCTTTAAAGATTTTCTCGTGAGTCTAAGCAAGCCTAAAGACAGCGCTCCTCGCAGAGGGGATATGCCAAATGTGACCAAAGCCAATGACATGTTGGAAGTTGTTCGTCATGTGCTTGAAAAAAATAAAGACGATCCCGATCCTGAGGCGTTGAAAGAATTCATCAAAATGAGCATTAACTATTATATTGGCGATAAGAAGTTTGATGCAAAATACGTGAAAAGCGCGACGAACGCAATGTTGAACAACACAGACTGGCTGACTGA
>CANCKZ010000007.1 GCA_947378695.1 Rickettsiales bacterium | reverse complement strand
GGTAATGCTTACAGGTGATGGCAGATGGGAATTTGACTGCTCCAAAGAAGAGCTTTCGGAACAAATTCTTCTACAAGTTCAAAGTTTCATTGCCGAATAATCACTGGCGAACCATTTGAAGTTGAGCCTTTTACATTGGAGCAATTCGAAAAATCAATTATTGTTGAAGGTGTGTTTGCCATTTGCGTTTGCACATTTTCGCTTTGCAAATAATATTCAACACAGTTAGCAATTTCCTGCGGAATGTTTTCATCAGTTGCGAAGGTTTCGCCTGAAAGGTTCACGCTTGTTCCGCAGATTATCACGCTTTTGGTAATTTCAAGAATATCAGCATTGTTTGGAATGCGAATGCCAATTTTGCCATTGCTAGATATCAACAATGGCGAGAGGCTCTTTTTCGCAAAATCCGTTGCTTCAAGAAGTATTGTGTAGGCTCCCGGTAAGTTATTGCGCGCAAATTCAATTGATGCTTCGTTTTCAATGCCATATTTTGCAATTGATTCAATATTTGGAACAAATATTGCAAGGGGTTTTTCAAGGGAGCGTTTTTTTGTGGAAAAAATTTTCCTTACGGCAAAATCAGTTGTTGTGGAAAAAAGACCAAGAATGGTATCGGTTGGTAAAATGCACAAGTTTTCATTTTGTAATGATTCCTTGATTTTTCCCAATTGCCCTGTAATGTTCATAACATTTTGTGATAATTATGAATTTGGTTTTGGTGGTATTATTGGTTTTGTCAATAATTTTTTGCATAATTTTATGCGTTTGTGCGGTTGGTTATGCTGTTGCTAGAAGGGAGGTTGGTTATTGCAAACGAAAAGAATTTATTCACGAACAGTATTACGATTACACCCTGTTCAGGGAAAATTCACAGATATTTCGCAATTTTGAAAGCAAACCTTGGGACGACATCAAAGATAACTCATAACGGATACCTCCATAGCGGGCAACTCACAACAAATTGCTTGACATTCCCCCACAATCTTTTGTTGATTATGTGTAACATTTTATTTGAGACAATGCCAAACGCTTCCAAAGTAATCGCAATAATGGTTATGCTTATCGCAACTTCGTGTTCAAACAAGGAAGAACTTACAGGAAAAACAAAGAAGGGAGATTTGAAGTCTCCGTGTGTTGGAAGTTACGGAAGCCCGTGTTCACACAGAATTAACCCAAACATTATTAACATTCAAAGCAAAGATTTAATCTCATAAAAATATGATAAAACAACACACACTAAGCAACGGAGTTCGCATAATTGTGGACGAAATGAAAGATGTTCAATCCTGCACTGTTTCAGTTGGAGCAGGCACCGGAAGTTTCAACGAAACAAAAGAACAAAACGGAATTTCGCATTTTCTTGAACACATGGCGTTTAAGGGGACTGAAAAACGAACGGCGTTTGATATTGCAAACGAAGTTGACTGTTTCGGCGGTTCAATGAACGCATTCACAAGCAATGACAAAACCGTTTATTACATAAAATCGCTTAATACTCACCTTGAAAAATCGGTTGATATTCTTGCTGATATTTTGCTTAATTCAACCTTTGACGAAGTTGAGCTTGAAAGGGAGAGAGGCGTTATTTTGCAAGAACTTGCTGCCACACTGGATACTCCCGACGATGTAGTGTTCGACCATTACAAAGAGCAAGCATTTGGGGATACTCCTTTTGGAAGAACAATTTTAGGACCCGAGGAAAACATTAAGGCGTTCCAAAAAACTGACCTTCAAAACTATGTTAATTCGCAATATGTGCCAAGCAACCTTGTGTTTTCCGTTGCGGGAAATGTTGATTCACAAAAAGTTTTTGATTTGGGCGAAAAATATTTTGCCTCAATGAAGCAAGGTAGTGTTGGGCAAGAAGTTCTTAAACCGCAATATATCGGTGGTGAAAATATTATTTCAAAGGATTCCCTAACCCAAGTGCAATTTGTTATGGGCTTTGAAAGCGTGCCGTTTAATCACCCGGATTACTACATCGCCTCCGTTGCTTCGGCCGTTCTTGGAAGGGGGATGTCTTCAAGGTTATTCCAAGAGATCCGTGAAAAAATGGGTCTTTGCTATACAATCGCCTGTTTTTACGAAGCTTATGAATTTTCCGGAATGTTTTCGATATACTCCGGAACTTCGCCGGAAAACTTGCACAAATTGGAGGAAGCCCTTCCTCGTGAACTTACACGAGCAACGCAAGATGTTTCGCAAGCCGAACTTACAAAAGTTTTGGAACAATATAAATCGTCAATTTTATTTGCCAATGAAAGCACAAGTTCAAGATCCCAAAAAGGGATATCCAACCTGCTATCGTTTGGTAAATATATTCACAGCGATGAAATTATTTCCAAGGTGGAATCTATCACAATTGATAATGTTCAAAGCTACATCGCAAACCTTCTTCAAGGCAAGGCAACAAAGGTTGTTTATGGAAATGTTTAGCTGGAATGCAATGTTGTGTTGGAATTTTTAGGGAATTTTTTCGTGGAAACGAGCGATGAAATTTGCTGAAAAAAACTGGAAGTGCCGTGAAGCACTTCCAAAAACAGCTTTATGAAGCATTAACTAGTTGTTAATGTATTAATAGCATACACTAAAAATTGGTTGGTGTCAAGTCTTTTTTAAAATAAACTTGAAATTATTGCAAAATTATTATATTTCGCACTTTCTTTGATATATAATTTGACAAATCCCCCAAATTGGTGTTATAATACTTACCGATATTTTTTTTATTTTACATTTTTTATTTTTACATGGACATATTCAACATTTTGGGGCTTGTTGGCACAATTATTACCGTTATCGCCTACCTTCTTTCAAGTTTTGGAATTTTAAGCGTTGGAATGTTGTATCAAATTATGAACGGACTTGGTTCAATGTTGCTTGTAACATCGTTGACATCTCACTTTAATTTGCCTGCGTTGTTGTTGGAATCGACATGGTGCTTGATAAGCCTTGGTGCAATTATTCGCATAATTTACCTGAAAAAAACGGCGAAAATTTAAAAAGAAAAAAACCTTGATTTCATATTTCTTCAATGTTACGGTTGGAAAAATACGACCTTGATTTATGTTGCGTTCAATTCTTTTTGTAATACTGCTTCTTGCTGCTGCTGTGCAAAATGCAAGTGCAATTGTCAAAAAAAAAGTTGTAGAAGATTCAACAACGTCCGTCATTGATGGTTCGTGTATTGCGTCCGTTTCGGATTCCGGGAATCAAAGTCTTGGCTCTGATGATGTCAGACTAACAATTCCCACGTCAAGCGATGTGCATATTCAAATTAGCAAAAACCTCACAAGCTTCTTCGTTTCAAGGCTTAAAGCTATAACAATTGACGGCAGTGGTGGATTGTGTAACAACCCTCTTGGTGCGAACTGTATTGTGAGTGAGTATACTAATGCCAGTGAAATTGCCGCAGCAAAAGACACAACCGCAGATGATGCGGCTGCTAACTCAAAAACCAAAACAAACAAAGCAACCCAAGCACAGCAAGATGCTCAAGATAAATACAAAGCGGACTTGACAGTAGCATTAACGAATAGAGCAATTGCCATATATGACTACGCAATATATCCAATGTTGTACCAATACATTCAAAAATCTGTGCTTGATGGTGGCACACTTGATGCAGCACGTTCAAATATTGTCGGAGACGATGCTGAAATGGCGTTTGATATGCGACCGTTTGATGTAAAAATCAAAGAAGCCATTGCAAGCGCAGACGACACTGATACATTTGTGAGTTTATCATCGGACGATGTAAACGGCATAATAGAGGTAATATCAGATAAAGTTACTGATGCAATAATGTCTGATGTTTTGTTTGCACAGGCGGATGGTGTATCTTCATTGGTGAACTTTCCAATTACATCACGCCTAATGGAATGTCTTAGTGGAACATTTCGCAATTTATTAATGAGAGACGCCAACGCAACAATTGGAAGAACTCCTTTTGCAATTGCACAGGACTACTTCAAGCCCGCCGTATTTCTTGCGTTAATTCTTTATTTTATAGCATACGGCTACAAAATTGTCATGGCACATGGAATGGGTAAGCAGTCGGAAATTATCATGTTTGGCATAAAATTTGCATTGGTTTTCTACTTTGCCATTGGTGACGCTTGGAAGGATTTTGCCTTTGATATGCTTCAATCCATACCTGCAACCGTTGCACAAATAGTATTCTCATCGATGCTTGATTCTGGCGACAGGTGTGCAGTTTTTACGCCTGATATGTACCCACAAGGTAAGGGTATATTGGCATTCTTTGATATGATAGATTGCAAATATGCGAATTATATCGGTCTTCCTTCGGGAACCTACATTCCATCGATATTTTCTGCGATAGCATTTCCACTTTTGACACCAGTTCCAATTATTGGAATGCTTTGGTCAAGCTTTGCTTTAATTTATTTGGGGCAGGTTACATATGGCATTTTGATTGGCGTTGAGATATATATATCGTCGATACTATTCTTTATATTTTACATATTCCTATCGCCACTCATTGTGCCAATGGCATTGTTTTCCAAAACTGAAGATATATGTAAAAAATACCAAACTAAAATTATTTCAACGGTTGTGCAATCTTTGATGGCGGTGGTGATGCTTGTTGTAATAATTGGTCTTATGGATGTAATTTTGTACGGAAGTGCTCCTCAGTCAAGTCAGCATCAAATGTTTATACCGCCGAAACGCCTAGTTGTGAATGGTGTGCCGCAAGTTTCCAAACTTAACACGGCCTGCTATCCCGGCGGTGCTCAAGTTCTTGGGTTTGCTTCGGAAGTTGTTCCAATAACATGTATTCTTGCAAGAATGGCTGACTCTTCGTGGATGCCAACATGGCTCTCATTTCCAATTCCATACTTGGTTGAATTTTTCTCGTTACCAAATCCATTGTTTTTTTTGAGTAAAATGACATCATTCATAGTCCCCTGCGTCTATGCCGTTATAATGCTTCTTGTGTTGCAGACTATCACATCTCAAATTGCATCAGTTGTCGAAAAAATATCGGGTGCAACTTCCATTGGAATGTTTGGTGCATCAAAGTTTAATGCTATGGGGAAGGCAGTGGCCGCTGGGGGTGCTGCTAAGGATGAAGGCATGGAAGCTGGCAAGATGGCATGGAATGCAATGAAGGGTGGCGGTGGTGATGCGGAAATTAATGTAACACCACCAAGTAGCAATGAGGAGACCAATAAATAATATGTTCAAATATACAAAAAACAAATGAAAAAATTTATACATTTTGGGAATGTCTCAAAAACACACGGAGTTCTTGGAAACTTTGTGATTAACGCAAATTCGTTTGAAAATCCGAAGCATTTCGCAGGAAGTTTGTTTATTAAAACTGGCAGTGATTTCTCGCATTTTGAAGTGGAATTGAAGGGAATTTTAAACGAAGGCAACATTATCGTTCGCAGTGGTGGGCATAAAACAATTGAGGAAGCTCGCACTTTGGTTGGTCGTGAAATTTTCATAGACCGCAACGCACTTCCACCACTTGAAGAAGGCGAATATTACCCTTGCGATATTTTCGGCTTCACAGTTTTGGACGAAAACTCCAACAATCTTGGCACAGTTCTTGATGTTGTTGATTTTGGCTCCGGTGCAAATGTTGAAGTTCGAAATGATAAAGAAAAGCTTGAATATTATCTTATTGGTGATTACGAAACCATAAACTTTGAAGCCAAAACTATTTCAATAATTTTACCGCAGTATGTCTAGTCTTAAAAAATTTACATCAACAATATTTTACACAGCAATTTTTATCGCAGTAATTCTTTTTGCTTACGATTTTGCCACAAGGCATTTGTCGGGTTTGAAGCTTGCACAAGAACCGCAGAAGATTATCGTTGAAAATAATGAAGTTTTTGCCCTGCAAAACACGGTGAAATTACACGAGGAAAAAATCGCACAATTACAAGCCTCAATTGAGAATATCAACAAAAATGCGGCAAATGCTGAAAGGTATTCAAAGTTTTTCTTGATAGCCTCCAACATTGAAAGCATGATGAAAAGCGAAGAAAGTGCCGATGTTTCGTTCAATATTAAAGCTTTGCAAAGTTTTGCCGTGAACGATGACCAACTTTCGCAAATTGTTGCGGAAATGTCCGCAGTGCAAGTTGTTTATGGCGAGAAATATTTTGAGGAAAAATTCAGCAAAGTCGTTCGCAGTGTTATGAGGCAATACTACGAAAACGCGGATGATCACCCACTGACATCTTACATAAAAAGCCACATAATGCCATATTTTGCCTACATAACACCAGACGGCAACCACGCATCGTATGTTCTTTACCGTGCACATCAAAAACTTGAATCTGGCGATATGGTGGAACTTTACAACCTTATGCTTGGCATTTCAAACGAAAGCGTCCACTTCAAAGACTTCATGGAAAAGCTTGAAAAGCATGTGCGTGTTGCAAGTGCGATGGAGAAATCTCGCAAACATGTTGAACGCATGCTGATTGAGGCGTAGTTTCGCAGTGAATTTCGCCAAAAATTGAGCTTTCTACAAAAAAAAGTGTAAATATCGAACTTTTCTAACAATGCCCGTGAGGTTTTACTTATAGCTGGCGACAAATATGAGTGCCGTTCGAAACTTTTTGCGTAATTTATATAAAATCGTTGCGAATATGATGCAGAACTTCCAACACAAATGTGATTGATGAATTTGTGCGTTTAGCAGTGAATTTCGCCCTCAAAAAAAGCGGAGTTTGTGAATTCTAGCGTGCTTTCTTTGAGCAAAACACGCATTGGAGTTTCCCCCGTGCCGTATATAAACGAACCAGCCATCGTGATTTCAATTGGCTTTGCGGGGTTTGCAAGTCCGTTTTTTACGCAAGCAAATGCAACGGCACAAGCACCGGTTCCGCAGGCGAAAGTTCTGCCGGCACCACGCTCCCAAACGAAGCAGTCGAATTTGTTTTCCCCAGTTTGCGTGACAAATTCAACATTTGTGCGATTTGGAAAAATGTGCGTGAGGTTTTCGATTTGCTTCCCAAGATGGTAAAACTTTTCGCCAGCAGTTAATGATATATTATATTCAATTGAAAATTTTTGCTTTGAATCGGCATAAAAAGATCCATAATCGCCAATTAAAACACAATGCGGGTTGCCAACTGAAATGCTATCGATAAATTGTGTGTCATTTCTGATGAAAGTTTGATGTGGTGACATGAAAATATTGAAAAACCCATCGTAATTACTTTGATATTCAAACCCCAAATCCCGTGGCATATCAAGTTCAATTGTCGCCTCATTTTTGTTGATTTTCACCGCAACGACCTGCATATCCGTTTGAATTTTGACATCGCTTTTGCCTAAAAACTTGCTTGCATAAACGCCCGAGGCAACCGTTCCGTTTCCGCAAGCCTCCGCACGGGAGCCGTCGGCGTTGTAAAACACGATTTTGCAGTCCGCACTTTCCGATTTTTCCATAACGACGAACTGGTCGCAACCAATGCGGCGGCGGTCAGATTTCTTCACGACGAAGTCCAAAAAGCCTTCGCTAGTCAAAAAAATTGCGTTTTCTGGGTAATTTATGCAGTCAAAAATGAGGAAATCGTTGCCAAGAGCTTGATATTTATGAACGATCATAGCTAATTTTGTTTTTGAGGTGAATCATGGCGTCAAGTGCTTCCATCGCTTTGAAACCGAGGTTTTTGCCGTTTGCGGAAATGCGCTCAACTGCGTCTTTTTCTGTGTATGCGGTGATAATTCCGTTTGCGATTGGAGTGCTGAATTTCAACGCAAGTTTTGCAATTCCACGCATTGAAATATCGCAAACATGCTCAAAATGTGAGGTTTCACCTTTAATTACACACCCAAGAGTCAAAATTCCTGCGTATTGGTTTTTCTCCAAAAGCCATTGTGTTGCTTGTGGAATTTCCATTGCTCCTGATATTTTTGCGATTGAAATTTGCGAATAAACCGAGTTGAAATTGTTTGGCAGAACATTTGCTACGAAATTTTCCGTTTCCAATTTTTTCAAATTTGCGTTAATTGCTTCCGCAGATTCAGGGTTTTTTTGTGTGAAAAATGCAATTGCGTTGTTTAAAAGTTCAAGTTCGTGGCTTTGATAGAACGAGGAATATGCAACTGCGATTTTCATAAATTAGTGATGAGATAGTGCGTCGTTTATGTAAATACAAGCAAGCATGGAGAAAATATAAGCTTGTAAGCCGGCAACGAAAAATTCAAAACCAACAAGAACGCTGTTGAAAAGCACAGGAACAAGACCAAACGCACCCATTGATGCGATGAAACCTGCGATAACTTTCATCATTGTGTGTCCTGCTACCATGTTCACAGCAAGACGAACCGCAAGTGTGACTGGGCGTGCAAGGTATGCGAAGAATTCAATGACCAACATTAGCGGTGCGAATGCCTTGGGAACTCCGCTTGGAACAAGGTTTGCGAAGAATCCGATTGGTCCATTTTTGTAAATTCCAATCGCAAGGTTCATCAAAAATATTATGCAAGCAAGTGCCGCAGTTACAGCGATGTGGCTTGTAATTGTGAAGGCGTATGGTAAAAGACCAAATGCGTTTGCGGTGAATATGAAGAAGAATAGCGAGAAAATTAGCGGTGTGAATTTTGCTCCGCCTGCGGGTATGTTGTTGGAAACCAAAGATTTTATGAAGTTATACATAACTTCTGCGGTGGATTGTCTTTTATTTGGCACAACGCTTAGCTTTCCAACCAAAAGGGATAGCCCTACAATTAAAATTGAGGTAATTCCAAACATTGCCAATGTTGAGTTCGTTATGGAAATATCAAACCCAAACAAGTTCCATTCGAAGCCGTTGACGGGCATAATTTCGAATTGGTGCATAGGGTCGTGGTTGCTATGCGGGTTGTGAGTTTCAAATTCGTGATGCACAGCAGGAATTTCTGCGTGTGTTGTATCCTGAATTTGTTCCATTGTTACGACAGAATTTGCAATGTTTGTGTGCTCGGACATTTCTAGCTTTCTACAACTTCGAATTTAATTAGGTGTGACACTTTGCCAACAAGACCTTCCGATGCAGGAAGTTTTTTGATGATGGATTTTGATCCGATTTTTTTAAGACCAAGAGACTTCAAGTGTTGTTTAACTTCTTCACGAATGCCAATTGTGCTTTTTACTTGTGTAATGATGTAGTTTGCCATAAATATATTGATGCGAATTTTCCGAACTATTAAGGATATATATTTTATTTGTCAAGTGCTTTGTTTAATAAGTGTGTATTTTTTAATTATTTTTCCACTTGACATTTAAATTTATTGATTGTTGCTTTGTGTAATATATTTTTTTTATAAGATGATCTCGGCACAACCTAGAAATTTATTTGGAACATTAAAATCGAAAGCATTAAGAAAAAACGCATTGATTCCAGCGACAATTTACTCTAAATCAGGCACAGTTGTACACATCGCCATTTCTGAAAAAGAATTCACAAAACTAATTCAGGACTACAAATTCCTTAACACAAAAGTGGAAATTGCACTTGAAGACAAAGTTTTTATCGCTCTTCCAAGAACAATTGACTTCCACCCAATCACAGAAAGAATTCTTCACATTGAATTCAACGAAGTTCCTGCTGAGGGCGTGATTGAAGTTATGGTTCCTGTTGATGTTATCAACCGTGCGAAATCTGTTGGAATTAAAGGTGGTGGAAAGCTAAACATTGCTGCACACAACATTCTTGTTCAATGTGAATCTTCGGCTATCCCTGAAAAAGTTACAATTGATATCGAAAAATTTGGTATTGGAAGAACAATTTTCACAACATCATTGCCTGAAAGCCCTGCATATTCATTCCCGAAAAAAACTTTCATTTTGAGTATCCTTGGTCGTGGTCGTAAAGATAAAGGTGAAGCTGCTGAAGAGCAAAAGTAATATTTTGCCTCCATGCAATTCATTCGCAACGAACTTTCTCAAACAAAAGATCTAATCGAAGCAATAATTCTTGACGAAAAATTTCAAGAAAATGTTTTGAAAATTGCAAATATTTGCATTGATTCCCTAAAATCTGGTGGAAAAATAATTTTCTGTGGAAACGGTGGCTCTGCTGCCGATTCCCAACACCTTGCCGCCGAACTTGTCAGCCGTTTTAATTTTGACAGACCCGCCCTTGCCGCAATCGCCCTAACAACAGATACCTCCGCCCTTACCGCAATTGGAAATGACTACGGCTACGAGCGTGTTTTTTCAAGGCAGTTGGAAGCCATTGGTCGTGATGGAGATGTTCTTTTCGGTTTTTCAACCTCTGGCAGAAGCAAAAACATTCTTTTGGCATTCGATCAAGCTAAGAAAATGAACATCAAAACCGTTGGTATGCTTGGCATTGACGGTCGTGATATCGGGCAAATTGCGGACGAGCAAATCAACATTCCCGCAAGCTATACCCCAAAAATTCAGGAAGGTCACATCTGCATTGGTCACATAATTTGCGGAGTTATCGAGGAACTAATGTTTTCTCACTTGAAGAAATAGCTTGCCGCACAGAATTACGCACGCCTTCAAAATTACCAAAATCTACTTCAAACCTTCAATCCAACGCAGAATTTCGTTCGTTTTTTGTAGAAGATTTCCCCCATCTTTCACGCATAAAATTGACGAAGCACTTTTTAATTGCACGAATTTTGGTTGTTTTTGAATTGCAAGCAGAATGGCATCGAACTTTTCAAATTTTGGCGAAAACCCAATCACAACACCCTTAATTCCAGCGTCCACCTTGGTTATGCCTTGTTTTTTTGCACGAATTTTAACTTTTATAATGTCCAAAAGGTTGGTGATTGGTTGTGGAATTTTTCCAAATCGGTCAAGAATTTCATCGTGGATAATTGCGAGTTCTTCCGTTGAGGAAGTGTCCGAAATTTGGCGATAAACCTGCATGCGAATGGAGAAATCGGGAATGTAGTCTTCTGGAATGAAAAATGGAATGTTGATTTTAATTTCGCACTCTTCTTCTTGCGTTGAAACTTCGTTTTTCACTTCCATAACTGCCTCTTTAAGCATTTGTTCGTAAAGTTCAACGCCAACATCGTTCATTTTTCCGCTTTGTTCCTTGCCAACAATGTTTCCGGAGCCTCTAATATCAAGGTCGCTCAGTGAGATTTTCATACCTTCGCCAAGGCTTGAAATTGAAGAAATCGCTTTCAGGCGTTGCTTTGCATTCACTGTCATGCGGTCGATATCCTTCACAACAAAATAGACAAAACTTTGCACGCTACCCCTGCCAACCCTTCCACGCAATTGGTAAAGTGCCGCAAGACCAAACATTTCCGAGCGATAAAGTATCATAGTATTTGCAAAGGAAATGTCAATTCCAGATTCCACAATGCTTGTTGTAACAAGAACATCGTAAATTCCTGTGTAGAACTTGTCCATCACATTTTCTAAATCCTCGGGAGGCATTCCCCCGTGTGCAATTCCAACGCTAATCGTTCCGCCGGTAATGCCTAAAATGCGAGTTTTCTGTTCTTCAAGGTCGGCAACTCGTGGACAAACGAAAAATGTTCTGCCGCCTCGCTCTTTTTCACGCACAATTGCATTTGCTATCACCATTGAATCAAAAACCATTACTTGTGTTTGAGGGAGGATTCGGTCAAACGGTGGTGTTGCAATGATCGAAATATCTTTAATCCCAGAAAGCCCCATTTGAAGGGTTCGTGGAATTGGCGTTGCGGAAAGTAGCAAAACATGACAGGCGAATCGCTCTTTCATTTTCTCTTTTTGAGCAACCCCAAAATGCTGTTCTTCATCAATAATCAAAAGTTCAAGGTTTTTGAACTTAATTTCTTCGCTAAACCCAGCGTGAGTTGCTATTAAAATGTCAATTTCGCCACAATTAATTTGCTGAATTATTGCCTTGCGTTCTTTTGCGGTTGTTGTTCGTGTAATTTTTGCGATTTTAACATCAAAGCCTTGGAAACGCTTTTGAAATGACTTATAGTGCTGTCCCGCAAGAATTGTTGTTGGGCAAATAACGCAAACCTGCCCTTTGTATGTTTCCCCAAGGGTAACCAACGCACAAGCACGCATTGCAACTTCCGTTTTTCCAAAGCCGACATCTCCGCAAATAAGTCTTTCCATTAATCGATTCGCCGAAAGGTCGTTTTTGCAGTCCTCAATTGCAAGGGATTGGTCGTCCGTTAGGGCGAAGAGGAAGTTGTCGTCGAATTTTTTCGTAAGTTCATTTTCGTAAAAAACCGAGCCTTCCGTTGATTTCCTTCTTGCCGCCTCTTCAACCAATTTGTGAGCAATTTCCAAAAGATTCTTGCGAACCTTTTCCCTTCTTGTGCCAAAATTTCCACCAGTCAACTTATCAAGTAGCGATTCAATGCTTGCACCATCAGGAATTGAGCCATATTTTGCAAGAATATCAATGTTGAAAATTGGAACATAAAGAACATCGCCACCAGAATAAACCAAGCGAGCGGTGTCGTATTGGCGGTCTTGCGTTTTTATCAAAACCAATCCCTCAAATTTGGCAACTCCGTGTTTTTTATGAACGACTAAATCACCTTTTTCAAAGCCATTTGCCAAAAGCATTTGTTTCTTGATAGCAACATCTTTGCGTTTTTTTGCCGAAACAACCACCTTGCCAAAAATGGCTTCTTCCGTGAAAAATAAGCTTTTTTTGTAAGAAAACGACTTTTTCGTGATATACCTGCAAATGTTCACACGCCCGCTTTTTGCTTCGGCAAGTTTTTGGATAACCTGTGCATTCAGGGTGTATTCCTCCAATATT
>CANCKZ010000006.1 GCA_947378695.1 Rickettsiales bacterium | reverse complement strand
GGGGCTTAACCTTATGTCCAAAACAAACGGAACAAAGTTCGAAACAGCATTCACAACCTCAATTGAAGCAAAAGATGGCGTAACTACCGGAATTTCGGCATCGGATAGGTCAAAAACCATCTTAACCGCAATTTCCGGAGAAAGGGAGGATATCGTTACGCCAGGGCATATTTTTCCACTCATCGCAAAAGATGGCGGAGTTCTGGTTAGAGCAGGGCACACAGAGGCTTCCGTGGATATATCCATTTTGGCGGGGCTTCACCCTTCTTCGGTAATTTGTGAAATCATCAATGAAGATGGGGAGATGTCAAGAATGGAGGATATTAAAATTTTTGCAAAAAAACATAATTTAAAAATTGGGCTTATCAAGGACCTAATCGAGTATCGTTCAAAGAAAGAAAACATTGTTGTGAAAGTGGAAGCAAAAAACTTTAATATTCCAAATTCAACAATAACGACCTACCAAGACACAATTAACAACAAACAACACTATGCAATAACATTTGGGAAAATTGACGAAAGCAAGCCTGTGAATGTTCGCTTTCACGCAATGAATTATATGGAAGATGTTTTTTCTTCAAACATTAACAATGCGATGGAATTTCTTACGGAAAATTCTGGCATTTTAGTTTTAATTAATAGCGATCAAAAACATTCAAGCGGGGAGATTCGCCAATATGGAATTGGAATTAGCATTGTGAAAAACCTTGGCGTTGATAAAGTTGTGGTTATTGGTCGTAATAAGCAAAATCCCGTTGCAATTGAAGGCTTTGGCGTGGAAATTGTGGAATTTAGGGTAATTTAGAAGGGGCAATCTAGATTTCCTCAAACCTTGCATTTTGAAGCAGGGTTTCCACAATTTTTGCGTAAGAAATTCCAACGCAAGCACCAATTTTTGGAATTAGCGATGTTGCTGTCATTCCGGGGTGTGTGTTTATTTCAAGAAAACGGTATTCGTTTTCAGTTGCGATGAAATCTACCCTTGCAATTGAACTTGCACCGATTGCCTTGTAAATTTTAAGGGCATCTGTGTGAAGTTTTTCACGCATGGTTTCAGAAATTTCCGCTGGGGCTTCGTAAATTGTTGCCTTGCTGTTATATTTTGCGTTATAGGAATAAAATTCTTCCGCAGGGATAATCTTGCAAGTGCCAATAACTTGATCGTTCAAAATTCCAACGGCAATTTCCTTGCCAGAAAAGAAATGTTCAATTGTGAAAAGGTTTCCATCGTGGAAATCTTGCACTTCTTGAAGTTGTGATTGCGTTAATTTTTCGCCTTTTTCAAGAACGAATGTTGCAACGGAAGAGCCTCCGCATACGGGTTTAATTACAGATTTTGTGGATATTTCATAATTGCCAGCAAGAATTTCCTCCTTCAAAATTGACTGATTTTCATTTGTTGCAATTCCGCAGGCTTTTGCGTATGTATTCGTTAGAACCTTGTTCATACCAATTTGCGATGCCATTACGCCCGAATGCGTATAAGGAATTTTGAGTGCGTTAAGAATTGTTTGAATGTAACCATCTTCGCCATATTTTCCGTGCATTGCGTTGAAAATGATTTCAACATTTTGGGTTTTAATGTCCTCAACAAAGTTGTGCGTGAAAGGGATTTCGCAGAAATTCAGACCAAGTTCTTGAACCGCCTGAACAATTCCGTTTTTGGTTGCCTGTGCAATTTTTGCTTCGGCAGTGTTTTCTTGGAAAACAATACCAACTTTAAGGTTTTGCAAATTGTTCATTTGGTTAATTGATAAGTGTGAATTCGTAGGTTTTGCCATCGTTTGCATATGACGGATTGTTTGTTATTATGCGGGAGGAATCGGGCAACCCTGCTATGAAGAAGCCGTCCTGCGTTTCTTGAATAACCTCAACACTTGTGCTTTCAACAAGGTTTTGGTCGCTGAGGATTTTCACAAATGTTTTGCCGTCTTTAAGGAATATCGCCGTTTTTGGAACAAAGTGAGTGAAGTGCGTTGAAAGTTCAATATTCACCTTAACAACCGTGTTGTGTGCAAGGGAATTTCGAGGAGTTGAAACCGTTACCTTTGCCCAGCCAGATTCCTGTTTGGAGTATTGGCTTATGTATTGAATTGTGCCAAGGAATGTCTCGTTTTCGTGCGAAACTTGAACATTCATACCTTTTGAAATTGAGGGAATGTAGGCAATTGGCATTTCAATGTTGACATCCGTCGTTTTTGCGGAGATTGGGATTGCGATGAAGAGAGGGTCGCCAATGTTAACATTTTGCCCAGATTTCACAAAGGTGTTGGAGATTTTGCCATCAAATGGAATAGGGGTTGTGACATCGTTTATGAAGCGAACTACCGGTTGGTTTTTTTGAAGGCGATCGCCCTCGTTTCGAATGGACTTCACAATTGATGGCATTGAAGCAGTTACTGTTATTGCGTGCTGGTCAATTTCGCCGAAAAGCTCCACAACTTTTGGCATTTCTTGCGATGTAGAATTCTTCACAAGAAGCGTAATTTTTTCACCAGTTTTAATTACAGCAGATTGCTTTTGTGCTTCGAAATCTTTCTGTGCATCGTAATTTTTTGTTCCAATGCTGAAATATATTGCACCAATTGCGACAATTACCCCTGATATTATCAAATATTTTTTACCCGCCACCGACAAATGTAATAATTTCTATTTTTGAATTTTCTGTTATTGTGAATAGTCCAAGTTGAGACTTTGGAACAATTGCTTCATTCACTTCAACTGCGACCTTACTTTCGTGAATGCCATTTTCTTGAAGAAGCTCCAAAATGTTCACACAGTTGGTTTCAACTTCAACACCGTTCAGAATAACCTTCATTACCCACAATATCAATTGTCAATTTTTTTGCTGATTGATTTTAATTGTCAAGAACTTATTCTTGCCGTTTTTGCCCACTTTTTTGCCTCGGTGTATCACTGTACTAGTACACTATAACAAAAATAAAAAAGAAAAAAAATATTTTTTCCAAAATCGAAAAAACCCTTGTGGGAATTGACTTCTTCATTTTGACGAAAATCACGATAATCACTTTTGTTATAGTGTGCTATAACAAAAACGGGGTTTTTGCGGTTTTTTTGGTGGGAAAAATAAAAAAAGTGGGGTTTTTCAGTTTTTTGAGAGTGGAAAAAAGTTTATTATATATAATATAGTGAGTGTGGATTGTGGAAGCAAAAGTTTGCTTCAACACATTCCCATAAAACAATTGACTTTTGACATTTCGCATTTACGAAGATAAAAATCACTTTTTAGGAGATCAGTTTCTTAACATATTTATGTATAACACGGTTGAATCACGCAAGAAAGCGTTTATAGCACTGTATCGTAGCAACCTTGATGTTGTGCAGGTTGCAAACATGCTTGGAATTGAAGTGAGTGGAGTATTTGACGATAAAAGCAAAGTTCGTGGAGCAATTGCATTCATTGATAACAAATTTTCCATTCTATACAACACATTTCATGCAACACACATTTTGGATAGACTACGCATTATTGCACACGAAATGGCACATTGGATTTTTGACTACGACCAAATTAAACTTGAACCACTATTTTATGAAATTGACACTCCACGCAGCGACCTTGAAGTGAGGGCAAGTCAATTTGCTGACGCACTAATTGATGGGGATATTAAAACTATGGGAAAATTATGAGCAAATTAAACGATTTCAAAGCATTACGCAGTAAAGCAGTTCCAAAAACAAAACTCAACGATGTCAGTTCAAATGATCTCAAATCCGCAGTAATAATATCAGCAGCATACAACGCACCGTGGATCGTTACAACGGTATCGTGTGCGGCGGTAATTCTAATAATTCTTGCTTCATCGTATTTGGGGATATACCTTGTTGCAACAATGTTTGCAGACCAAATTGAAGTTATTAAGAAGATAAACCTTGTAAAAATGTCAGAGACTATCAAAGTTGTGGTAAATAATGCAGTTCTTCTTGCCGGCTGGGTTCTTTATTTGAAGGACAAATATCACGGCAAAACCTAAACACAAGCAAAAACCTTTGCATTTTGTAAAAGCTGGGTCGGATTTGTGAAATAGAGGGAATCTGGGTTAATTTGGCTATTCTTTGAATACATTTCAAATTCCTTGTTGGTTGTTTGCACAAGAGTTTCCACCGTAAAATTATGCGTATATATTTCGCCGGAAATAACATCAAGAATGTTCATTGTTTGACCAATAATTTTCGAATACTTGTTGATATCACACGATTCAGGGTGGTGTTCCATTGCGTGGAAAAGCTGGGCGTTTTCTTCTTGAAATTGAATTTTGTATCGTGCTTTGAACTTGGATATATCAATGTTTTGGATTAACTTATTTGGAAAAATTTCCACGCTTTTGATTGTTTCGATGGATTTTTGCGTTTCGCAGTCAAAAATTTTGATTTCCTCAATTTTATTGCCCGAAAATTCAATGCGAATTGCCTCGCTTGTTGTGGCAAAATCAAGAATATAGCCACGCATCGCAAATTCGGCAGGGTTATAGACCGTTGAAGTTGAGGAGTATCCCATTGAAACAAGACCTTTCGCAATTTCAGTTATTGCAATATTTTGCCCCTTTTCAAGGTTTATGCGTGAAAAAGAGTCTGGTTCCGGCAGTGGGAAAAACAACAAAGATGCGTGCACAAGCGTAACTTTTGCTTGGTTTTCAAACGATTTCACATAGTTCTTCAAAAATGTAAAGTCGTTTAACCCTTCGTGATTCGTGAAAAACGAAAACCTTGGCGAAAGAAGCAAAGAATCCACGCCAATGAAGGCTAAATTATGGGAGAGTTCCTCCAAAAAAGAGTGACTTTGCGAAATAAACACAATGTTTTTCTTGTGTGATAGATCTCGCAAAGTGAAGGGCAGGAACTCCTGATGGCTAAAATTTTCCTCCATTAATTCATTTTTTGAAAAATTGCTTCCGATGTGAACGGCAAAATTGGTGCAATTGCGGTTGTGAAATCCAAAATTACGGTGTAAAGTGTGTTATATGCCGTGGTTTTGTCCTCGTCTTTTTCAACTTTCCAAAAGCGTTCTTTGTTTCGGCGAATATACCAGTTATTCAAAACATCGATGAAATCTTCAATCAATTTACACGCAGTTTGAGTATTATACGAATCCATTTCGCCCTTGAAGCTAACCAAAAATTCACGCAATTTCGACAGAATGTAAATATCCATCGTGTTTGTGGAGGCATAACTTTTTTGAGCGGTAATGCCGTCCGAATTGGCATACATTGCAAAGAAATTGTAGGAATTCCAAATTGGCTTAATAATTAACCGCAAAATTTCAGCAATTCCTTGTGATGTCTTTGGAATGAATAAATCTCCGCCGTTAACAACTGGCGAAGAAACGACGAAATAACGCATAGCGTCCGAGCCTATCGTATCAAAAACCTCCAAAGGGTCTGGGTAATTTCGCAAGCGTTTTGAAAGCTTTTGCCCGTTTTCGTCCAAAATTACACCATGACAAATGCAGTTTTTGAATGGCTCGCGACCAAAAAGTGCCGTTCCAAGAACCATCAAAGTATAAAACCAACCACGAGTTTGCGCCGTGTATTCGACAATGAAATCGGCAGGGAAGTTTGATGGGCAGGGAAGCTTTGTTTCCGCTGTTGCAACGAAATTTTCAGGATTTTCCTTAAAGCGTTCGTCCGCAAATGGGAAATGAACGGAAGCAAATGGCATTGAGCCAGATTCAAACCAGCAGTCAAGAACGTCTTCAACGCGGGTGATTTCGTAGCCTGTTTCTGGGATTGATTCTTTGCCATCGTGCAATTCAAGATTCGTAATTTTCACGCCAGAATTTGCAAGCATTTGCCTCACTTCAAAAGCATTGTGTTTGCTGAAATATACAAAATTGCCGCTTGCAAAATATGTAATTTTATGTTGATTGAGCAATTTCACGGCTTCTGCAATGGCATCAACTTGCATTACAACTTCTTTGCATTTCAAGTTATCAATAAACGGACGGTGTAAATCTTTCACTTCGCATTCAAAGAATTTTTCCATTTCCGCAATTGAACCAAAGACATACAACGCTTTGTTTTCTGGATTATTCGACTTCCAAACCGGAACAGGACACCCCCAAAAACGGTTTCGGGAAATTGACCAATCCCGTGCATTTGCCAGCCATTTTCCAAAAATTCCGTCCTTAACATTGTTTGGAACCCAGTTAATGTTTTGGTTGTTTTCAACCATTTCATCTTTGAAATCCGTAACCCGAACATACCACGAAGGCATTGCTTTGTAAATTAGTGGGGTATCCGTTCGCCAGCAGTGAGGGTAGTTGTGAATGTATTGCTCGGTTTTGTGCCAAGAACCCTGCTTTTTCAGGAACTTGATAATGTCATCGTTGCAATCAAAAACTTGTCGCCCAATAAGCGAAAGAGTTCCAGTATCCAGAACAAAATGTGTGCGTTCGTAATTTGCACGCTCGTAGATTTTCTTGCCCTTGTTCACGAAGCCAAGCTTTTCAAGAACCTTGTGAGATTGAAGGTTTGATTCACTTGCATAAGCTGAAATTTCGTTCACACCAAGGGTTTCGATCAATTTTTGACCAATTTCAACGGCGTATCCTTTGCCCCAAAATTCTTTGTGAAGTGTGAAGCCGATTTGTTTTTCTTCGGAATTTAGCGTGACATTGTCAATTCCTGCAAGCCCGATGAACGCATTCGTTGATTTTTCAAACACCATTAAGCGGGAGTATCCAAATTTTGCTTTCAACCCAACATAAAGTTCAATTTCTGCGTGAATTTCTTCGTCCGTCAAAACTTGTTTGCCATAAAAATGACGAACTTCCGCATTTTGGTAGAGGTTTTTTATTAAATCAAAATCACTTTTTGTGATGGACTTGGTGTAAAGGCGAGCCGTCTCAATTTCTGTTCCATGTGGAACATTTTTGTTTGTAATTCTTTCGCCGTTTTCAGTAATGTTGTAAATTTCGCCGGTGAATTTCCCTTTTTCATCAATCGGGCAAACGGTTTGAATTCCAAGTTTTTTGCAAAGTTCGTGGTCATCTTCACCAAAACCGGGAGCAATATGCACCATTCCCGTTCCGTCTTCGGTTGTGACGAAATCTCCGTGAACAACCTTAAACGCATTTGCGTGGTTCAAAAAATAAGGGAAAAGTGGTTGGTATGATGCACCGATTAATTCAGAGCCTTTGAATGATTTCAAGCTTGTAATTTTGCTTAAATCCATCGACATATCAATGTGCTTTATTTCAGTATCAATATACTCTTCGCCATACGCGGAAAAGCCAAGTTTTTCGTAAAAGCTTTGAATGTATGATTGAGATGAAAGCTGAATTTTTTCAACGTAATTAGAATATTCAACTTTAATATGTTTCAACAATTTTTGCATTAAAAAAGTGCCAATTCCATATTTTCTAAAATTTTCCAGAACTGCCACTCGCTCAATTTTGATAACATTTTCAACTTGACGAATTCGTGCCGTTGCACAGGCAATTCCATTGTGATTTAGCAAAATGTGCGTTGCGGTGGAATCTAACCCATCAATTTCTCTTTCAAGTGGAACATTTTGTCCGGTAATAAAGACAATCTCGCGAATTTTTCTGCACTCTTCAAATTGTGCGTCTTTGTCACTCGCACTTCCATCAAAAATGTGATAAGATATGACATCATTTAATTCACAAATATCCAAAACCTCAGCATCTTTGAAGTTTTTGCCAAGCAAAGATTCCGCCACAATAATCTTCTCTTCGCCATTTTTCACAATGCAATAATCAACCTCTTTTCCAAGGGCAATCATAAGGTTGGAGGGTAGAGTCCATGGGGTTGTTGTCCAGACTAGCAACTTCGCACCGGAAAATTTCCCATCAGTCAGTGTGAATTTTACAGTGACGGTTTTGGAGGTTTTTTCACGGTAAGAATTATCCATTCGAGTTTCAAAGTTCGAAAGTGGAGTTTCCGCCTTCCAAGAATATGGCATTACACGGTAATCTTCGTAAATTAAACCCTTATTATGCAACTGTTTAAACGCCCAAATAACGGATTCCATATATGATAAATCCATCGTTTTGTAGTCATCTTCAAAGTTGACCCATCGCCCTGCTTTTTGAATATAGTTTTCCCAATCTGCGGCGTATTTCATCACAGATGTTCGACATTGCTGGTTGAAAGGTTCAATTCCGTATTTTGTGATGTCGACTCGCCCTTGAATGCCAAGTTGTTTTTCAACTTCCATTTCAGCGGGCAGACCGTGGCAATCCCAACCGAAACGGCGTTCTGTTTTTTTGCCGTTCATTGTTTGATAGCGTGCGTAGATATCCTTAATGAATGATGTTAAAAGGTGACCATAGTGCGGAAGACCATTGGCAAAGGGAGGACCATCGTAGAAAATGAATTCGCCGTCGTTTGCTTCTTCAACGGAGCGTTCAAATATGCGGTTTTCTTCCCAAAATTTGGCAATTTTCTTTTCAATTTCCGGAAATGTTTCGTTTTCTAGGGGTTGGTATTGTTTTTTCATATATTTTTTATTAAATATAAATTCATTTCATCGTC
Organism: Rickettsiales bacterium; assembly: GCA_947378695.1. Taxonomy (GTDB): domain Bacteria; phylum Pseudomonadota; class Alphaproteobacteria; order Rickettsiales; family Deianiraeaceae; genus CAJQOT01. The sequence continues at coordinate 4,434 of CANCKZ010000006.1, read as the reverse complement.
AACTGTGGTTGTTTCACCATATTTTAAAGTTTTTCCGCAATATGCCACACCACACCTATCAAATTGATATCCAAGTTTAAGATACAAATTCAAGGCGTTGGAATAATCTGCCGTTAAGCCGACGCCCAATCCAATTATGTTGGAATTTAAGGTTTCTTTCGCATATTTTTCACACTCTTGAATCAATTGCGTTCCAATTCCGCTATTTTGATGCGATGGCAAAACATTTAAGTCCGATATTTCCGCAATATTTTGCATTGCAAAATTTTCATACTTTGATTTATGTAAAAGTGTGCAATATCCCGCCAAATCGTCATTTACAAATGCAACATAGCATCGCCTTAACTCCTTCTCTTGTTCGGCGTGGTATTGTTGAAAAAGCTCCACAGGTTTATTCCAGCCAATGTTTTTAAAGGCACTACTTATAATTACACAATCTTCAATTTGTAAAGACTTTGATTTAAACATTATCTAACTTTCCCAAAAATCACCGAAGAATTTGTTCCGCCAAAGCCAAAGGAATTTGAAAGAACCGCCTTCAATTCACCAACATTACGAGATTTCAACGGCATTAAATCAAAACCTTCAAGTCCTTCGTCCGGGTTTTCAAGGTTCAGCGTTGGTGGAATATCCCCAGTGTTTAGTGCCATTATTGAATAAATCGCTTCAATTGCACCGGCTGCTCCAAGACAGTGACCAATCGCAGATTTCGTTGATGACATTACAATGTTTGGTTTCACAGCACCAATAACTTCACGAACGGCGTTAAGTTCTGCCATGTCGCCAAGTGGGGTCGATGTTCCGTGTGCGTTGATGTAGCCAATATCTGCAATGTCAATTCCAGCGTTTTTGATAGCCATTTTCATCGCCAATTTTGCACCAAAACCTTCTGGGTGTGGGGCGGTAATGTGGTAGGCATCGCCTGATGCTCCGCCGCCAAAAAGTTCGCAAATAATATTAGCACCGCGTTTTTTTGCGTGTTCGTATTCCTCCAAAATAAGAATACCAGCACCTTCACCCATAACAAAACCGTCGCGGTCTTTGTCCCAAGGGCGAGACGCTCTGCGAGGCTCATCTTCAAACGAACGAGACAAAGCCTTAGCATTAGCAAACCCAGCAAGACCAAGTTCCGAAATGCAACCTTCCGCACCACCAACAACCATAATATCGGCATCGCCAGCTTTAATTATGTGTGAAGCGTGATATATTGCGTGACCACCAGTCGCACAAGCAGTTGTTACCGCGCAGTTTGGTCCATTAAAACCATATTTCATTGAAACATAACCAGAGGCAAGGTTGATAATTGAAGCTGGAATGAAGAACGGCGAAATGAACTTTGAGGATTTCTCAAACATTTTTCTTGCGTTTGATTCAATTGTCAAAAGTCCGCCAATTCCTGAGCCAATAATTACGCCAGTTCTTGCTTTTTCATCGTCAGTTTCAGGAAGCCAGCCGGACTGTTCCAACGCTTCTTTTGCTGCAACAAGGGCGTATCCCATGAATTTATCCATTTTTTTAACATCCTTTGGGTCAACGAAGTCCTCAATGTTTAATGTAAAACCAGCTTCGTTTGGAGTTTGGTGTGGCTCCTTAATTTCACCAGCAATTTTTACAGGCAAAGTTTCCGAATTGAATGATTCAATTTTGGAAATACCGGATACTCCGGAAATAATGTTTTTCCAGTTTTGTTCAAGGTTAAGCCCAACAGATGTTACCACACCCATTCCTGTTACGACGATTCGTCTCATAAAATATTCAATAAGTTATATAATTATTCCAAAGGTTCAAGAAGATAGATAGTATATTCCTTTTCTGGAATTTCAATCTTTTTTTCAAGTTTGAATATTGTGTAGGGAAGTTTATCGCAAGAATATGTAATTCCACGCACAAAAGGCAGTGCAACATAGTTCTTTTCAAAGGAATATATGATATATCCAATGATTGCCCCGCTAAGTTCCCATTTTTCACGAGACTCCTCCACAATACCGTAGGATTTCGCCTCTTTCAATGTAACATTTTTGTTTTCAAGGTCTGATATCATCGCTTCAAGGTTTGAACCTGTCGCATTGCGATTTTCCCCATAAAAGCCACGAAGATCGTGCATTTCAAGAACCTTCCTTTTTGCCTGACGAGAGGCAAGTCTTGCTTCTTCTTCACGGGATATTGCCTGTAAAGTTGCCGCTTCGTTGTAATGTGAAAGGCACGCTTCAAACTTGCCAAGAGTTTCATCGTAAGCAAAGAATTTTGCGTATTCTTGCGAAGATTTTGAGTAGATTTCCTCCAAAAGTTTTTTCTTTGATTCAATTGGTTCGGCGGAATCTAGGTTTGTGCAAATGCCTCCGTTCACGGCATCGGTTATAGACTTTCGAATTTCGTTAATGCCTTCAAGTTCCTTAATGATAGCATCGCATTTGGAATATGTTTTAATTTTTGCGTTGAAGACTTCACGAACATTTTCGTATTCATAAAGTTTTTGCAGGGCGGGACTGTCTTTTATGCACTCATACACACTGATTACAACTTTTTTTTCAGCCGTTTCAATAATGTTTGTTATTGTTGGGGAGGTTTGTCCGCTTGGCATTTGGGATATTTCCTCCGCAAATGTGGCTGTGGAAAGGAGGAGTATCGCAAAAATTCGTAAAATCATTTTCATTGTTTAACAAGTTCGTTGTGTCCGGCACCGGCTGGAATCATTGGCATTACATGTGCATTTTCGGTTACAATGCAGTTGAAGACAACGGGTCCTTTGTGTGAAATAGCCTCCTGAATTTGTGCTTCAAGGTTGTTGATGTTTGTGCATGTCATTCCTTTAATTCCAAAAGCTTCCGCAAGTTTTTCAAAATTTGGAAGGGAATCGGTATATGATTGGCTGTAACGGTTTTCGTAGAACAAATCCTGCCATTGCTTCACCATTCCCATGTAGGAATTATTGATGATAAACAGCTTAATTGGAAGGCGATATTGGCAAATTGTTGAAAGTTCCTGAATGTTCATGAGAATGGAAGCGTCTCCGCTTATGCAAACAACAAGTTTTTCAGGGTTAGCAACTTGCGCACCAACTGCGGCGGGAAGTCCGTAGCCCATTGTTCCAAGACCGCCACTTGTCAACCAATGGCGAGGGTTTTCAAATTCGAAATATTGTGCCGACCACATCTGATGCTGACCAACATCCGTTGTAACAATTGGGTTAAGGTGTTGCGTAAGTTTGTTCACCGTTGAAATTGCGTGTTGCGGAACAATTGCACCATTTGAAGGTTGTTCGTAGGCAAACGAGTTTTCATTCCTCCAAGTTTGAATTTTTTCAAACCACGGCATAAGGTTGTGTGGTTGGTTTTGAGGTTTTGCATTTTGAACATTCCATTCGGCAAGCAAAGCTTCAACAATCGTGTTTGCATCGCCAAGAAGCTTGATATCAATTTTGATTATCTTGTTTATTGAAGCATCGTCGATATCAACATGAATTTTCTTTGAATTTGGGGAAAATTTGCGGGTGTCGCCTGTAATGCGGTCATCAAACCTTGAACCAATGGCAATAATTAAATCCGCTTCGTGCATTGCAAGGTTTGCTTCAATTGAACCGTGCATTCCAAGCATTTTAAGATAATTTGGGTGGCTTGTTGGAAGGGCATCAAGTCCCATCAATGTGCAAGTGAAAGGAAAGCCGGTTTTGTTGACAAGTTCCAGCAAAGGCTTGCTTGCATTGGCGTTGATTACACCTCCGCCGATATAAAACACCGTTTTTTGTGCATTTTGCATTAATTCAACCGCCTTTGTTATTGCACCGTTGTCAATTTCCAAATTTTTGCATTTTTTTGCAATTATTGTGCGTGGTGGTTCATCAAATGAACCTGTAAATTCTTGATTTTGAATATCCTTTGGAATATCAACCAAAACAGGACCCGGTTTTTTCGAATTTGCAATCAAGAATGCTTCCCTTAAAATTCGTGGAATATCGTTGACATTTGTGACAAGGTAGTTATGCTTTGTGCAAGAACGAGTTAACCCCACAACATCGGCTTCTTGAAAGGCATCGGTTCCTATCAATGAAAGAGCAACCTGTCCTGTTATGCACACAAGGGGGATTGAATCGATGAAGGCATCCGTTAATGCGGTTATTGTGTTTGTGGCACCTGGTCCTGATGTTGCAAACAAAACGCCCGTTTTTCCAGACGACCTTGCATAACCTTCGGCGGCGTGTCCTGCTGCTTGTTCGTGACGAGTGAGGTAGTGTTTAATGTTTCCATTGCGAAATAGGGCATCGTAGATTGGCAAAATTGCACCACCCGGATAGCCAAAAATTTGTTCCACACCAAGTTGTTCGTGAAGAATTTTTATTACAACATCGGCACCTGTCAGCATAAATTCGAAGATTTCTTATATATTCACCTTAAATAAAATGCGTAATGTAAAATTGCAAGTATAAATTTATTGTTT
>CANCKZ010000005.1 GCA_947378695.1 Rickettsiales bacterium | reverse complement strand
GTTCGTTGAAGGCTCACTTCAAACCAGAAAATGGACAGGAAACGACGGAGTTGAAAAATATACAACTGAAATTGTCTTGCAAGGTTTTAACAACAAACTTGAAATTATCGATAACCGCAAAGAAGGCGAAGGCTCATCTTCCGGCGGATATTCCCAAGGATACGACGATTCTCCATCTGGTATTGAGGACGACATTCCATTTTAAAAATCCAATGAAACATAACATTAAAGTGCATAACTTTCTTTCGATACAACTTTTATTTAACGACCGCTCACGCATGGCGGAACTTCTGGAAATTGTTGAACAAGTTGAAAAAATGGGAGGCGACATCGACGACATAACCGTGCAAGTGTGTGAATCTGAGGCACAACGCAACAAAATTATGTCCGACATTTCCGAAGAAATGCCAAACGACCTTTACGGCAAATATATAAACTAAATGGAACATATTGTAACCCTTCTTTCGGACTATGTCCTTAATTTAGTCAAAGAATTTGGATATCTTGGCATTATTCTTGGCATGGCAATTGAAAGTAGTCTTGTGCCGCTTCCAAGCGAAATCGTTATGATTCCCGCAGGAGTTCTTGCCCACAAAGGCGAGATGAACTTTTTTATGGTTGTTTTTTGTGGAGTTCTTGGCAGTTATATTGGCTCGCTTGCGAACTATGTTGGTGCTTACATGCTTGGTCGCCCTCTTGTTGTGAAATATGGCAAATATTTCCTTCTTTCGGAAAAAAAACTTAAACGAGTAGAAGCATTTTTCAGAAAATTTGGGAACATTTCAATATTCATTGCAAGGTTAATTCCGGTTGTGCGTCATTTTATCTCAATTCCCGCCGGTTTTGCGAAAATGAACTTCTGGCAGTTTTCCCTCTACACAATTCTTGGAAGCACGGTTTGGATGGCAATCCTTACTGCGGTTGGATATTTCATCGGTCAAAATGCTGAAAAAGTGCACGAACTTATGCCACTTTTGAAAATTGGTGCCCTTGCATTTTGTGTTGTTATCGCAGGCTACATCGCTTGGAGGCTCTATAAAAGGAAGTAAAACACAGGGAAACTAAACAAAAAATATGAAAAAAATTTCAGCAGCATTTCTTACTCTCGCACTTTTGATATCGCAAAAATCGTTTGCTATGGTGCCTTTATTTGGTGGTTCAAGTCATATCGAGGGCATTGGCAACGCAATGCAATATATTGAACTGATAAATTCCGTTGCAATTGTTACAATTAAGAAGGATAAAGAAGGTGCAAAACAACTGGCATACACACTTGGAGCCTCCGCAACCATTACGCAAATTGGCAAAACAACATTCAACCATGTTTATATTGATGGCAAATCTATGGGGGAAAGACCAAACGGCAGCATGAACAACTTCCCATCTGGGCATACATCTTGGACAACCGCCAATGCTTGGTTTGTCTATAAACGATATGGAATTAAATACGCAGCCCTTCCAATAGCAGGAGCAGTTTTCACAGGATATTCACGCATGCACGCCAAAAAACACGATATCAAAGCCGTTGCAACCGGTGCATTAGTTGGCATACTTTCCGCAGAATATTTCACAACAAGTTTTAACCAAACAAACCTCAAAGTCTCACTCGTTCCAACGGTTGAAAATGGCAGAACCGGTGCAATGTTTAATTTGAGTTACAATTATTGAATAACCAAGCTACGCAATGGCCAAAGGATTTATTTTATTCGTGCAAGCAATTATTTCTTGACAACTAAACTTTTTGTCTTGAAAAAACCTAGTTTGTTTGTAAAAAAATATATGCTGTCATCAGTGGTTGTTGGTCTTCAATGGGGAGACGAAGGAAAAGGAAAAGTTGTGGACTACCTTTCCCCAAAATACGATATAATCGCTCGCTTTCAAGGTGGAAATAATGCTGGTCACACCATAATGTTTAACGGCGAAACATACAAGTTATCCCTTATTCCATCGGGCATTTTCTCTGGCAAACTTGCTTATATCGGCTGCGGAGTTGTGATTGATCCTGCTGTTTTGCTCGCTGAAATGCAATACCTTACACAAGCAGGTTTTGACCCAAGTCAATGCCTGAAAATTGCATCAAATGCACATATAATTCTGGATCTTCACAAAAAACTTGACGCTTACAGCGAAGAAGACGCAACAAATGCTTGCAAAATTGGAACGACTAAGCGTGGAATTGGCTATGCTTATCAAGACAAAATTGCAAGAAGAGGCATTCGCATTTGCGATATTCCACAAAATGCAGAACTTAAAATTGCCATTGAAAACCTCTACAAACACTCTTCGCACTTGGTGAAATATACTCAAAGCGATATTGAAAACGCATGCAACGAACTTGTAGATTTCCACGCAAAAATTGCCTCAATGCTTGTTCACCCTGTTGAATTTATGAACGAAAATGAGGGGAAATCCGTGCTTTTTGAGGGTGCACAAGGCGTTTTACTTGATGTAACATTTGGAACATATCCGTTTGTAACATCGTCCACAACTTTGCCATCGCAATGTTTTGCTGGCTCTGGTTTTGGAAAAGCGAAAACTCAAAGCATTTACGGAATAACAAAAGCATACTCAACTCGCGTTGGTGAGGGACCATTTCCAACCGAAGATTTCGATCTTCTAGGCGAAAATCTTCAAACAATTGGCAAAGAAATTGGCACTGTTACAAAACGCAAAAGAAGATGTGGTCCGCTGGATCTTGTCGCCCTAAAATATGCCTGCGATGTTTCCGGCACAACTGAAATTATTTTGACAAAAATCGATGTTTTGGATTCCCTATCCTCAATCCCCGTTTGCGTGGAATATGAAGGTTTTGGCAAAACATTTCCACTGTCAAAATTCGAACAACAGAACATAAAAGCAAAATACATCACGCTTGAAGGCTGGAATTGTTCCACAATTGGGATAAAAAACTTCCAAGATTTACCAATCCAAGCAAGGGATTACATAAAATTTATTGAAAACTACACTGGTGTAAGAATTGCGATGGTCTCTAATGGACCAGAAAGGGACGAAATTATTATTGTATGACAAAAATTCTTCAAAAAATCCTTTATACTGCCTTGATACTCCTCTCAACTGGAATTATCAACGGCTGCAAACCAACCTCCTACCCTGAATATCAACTTGCACCATTGCCCGCAAGTGTAAGCCACGAATATCTGCGAAATTCCCTGCTATACACCTCCCTTTCAGTGGTTGAAGAAGATGTTGTGGCTGCAACTCTTGCCAGAAATTCCAATATTGAACACAAGTTGATGACATTTTCTAAGGAGAGAGTTCGCGTCTTAATGGTCTACGATATTCCAAAAAACACTCACATAATTAACATTGCAAGCTTGCAAAATGGCTATGATATCACAACCGCACTGCATAAATATCTTGTAAATGCCAAGTTTCCGTTCCAAATCAACGGCTTTTATTCAAGAGTCTACGACACAATTCGCGAGGAAATCATAACATCAATAAGGCAAGGTTCAATTGTGCAAATTAACGCAATTGGTTCTGCAACTGCATATTCAACCCTGCTTGCACTTGAACTTCGCCAGATGCAAATTCCGGTGGAATCTGTTGTGAACTTTGGTTCTGCAAGGTTTGCCTCGCAAGATGCACACGAATATATCGCCTCCCAATTGGAGGGCATAATGGTGAATGTTACGCACGAAAATGATATAAATCACCTAATATACATGGGGCTTTTCACCGCAGACAGCCTTCCAAACGAATATATAATTTGCAATACGCCAAAATGTTCTGAAAAAATCTATGAACAGCGAATATTTTTCAAAAATGAAATCCGCAAACATATATCATCATATCCCCGTCAATACATCGCAATGTATCACGATTCATTAATTAAACCACAATCATGATAACCACAACCATAAAAAAAGCCCTGTCGATAGCTCTGAAAACCTTGCAATTCTTGATAATTGGCTCGCCAAAAAAAAACCACAGAAAGCGTGACTATTTCCTAATTCCAATTTACGCAATACTAATTGCCTCGGTAATTCGCTCGCTTTTTTTCGATCACTTCCATGTGCCGTCTGGGTCCATGTTGAACACATTGCAAATTGGGGATAAAATCGCCATTTCCAAGCTATCATATGGTTACAGCAGGTTTTCATTCCCGTTTGGACTTGCTCCAATTGAGGGCAGAATTTTCCAAAAAAACACACCACAAAGGGGCGATATCGTCGTTTTCAAGCTTCCATCGGACGAACGCACGAACTATGTCAAACGCTTGATTGGACTTCCCGGCGATGTCATTCGCCTGCACAATGGAATTTTAGAAATCAATGGAATTTCCGTTGTAAGAAAAAAAATTGAAGGCAACGATGAATACACAACCTTCATCGAAACCCTTCCAAGCGGCGTGAAATATAAGGTTCTTGAATATAACGACGATTCAATCGCAGACAACATGCCTTTGATATTTGTGCCAGATAATCACTACTTTTTCATGGGCGATAACCGTGACCGCTCGCAAGATAGTCGCTTCAACGAGGTTGGTTTCGTTCACGAAGACCTAGTTCTTGGCAAGGTGAAACGCATTTTGATATCGTCGCCAAATTCTTTGCTCAACCCACTTGCTTGGCACAAAATTCGTGGAAGCAGACTTTGGAAAGACCCCTACAACATTGAAGAGTAGCATTGAAAGCAAAATTTAGGCACAATTGAGGCAAAAAATTGAGTGAAAAGTTGAGTGGCAATCAAAAACTGCTCAATTCTTTTTCAAGAATGCTGATTTGAAGGGAAAGTTCTTGAATGCTGCCAGCTTTTTCAAGGGTTTTTTCATTGACGGCCCTTGTTATGATATCCAAAATTTGCGTGTATTTTACCTCCCCACGGGAAAATTTTTCCACAGCAACTTCATTTGCAACATTGAAAATCGTGAATTTTGACGCATCGCCAGATTTCGCAACCTCCTTGCCGATGAAAAATATCGGGAATTCGTCCTGTTTAATTTCGGCAAATTCCAGCACGCCATTAAGCGGATTGCGAAAATCCTCCTCATATTCCGGAAACATAATTGCGTGACCAATGTGCGATTTCATGTCCGGTTTGGAGCTGAACGAAATAACTCCGCCGCTGCGAAGCCCAACGCTTGCGTGAACAATTGACTGCCTGTTGACAAAAACATCAATCATATCCGCCTTGATGCTGAACAGGTTCATGACCTCGATAACCTCCAACACTTTGTTTGCCATTGTTGCCGAGTCGATGGTATTTTTCACGCCCATGTTCCAAGTTGGGTGGTTCATTGCGTCTGAAAATGATATGTTTTGGAGGTCGTGGAATTTTTTTCCAAAAAATGGACCGCCAGAAGCCGTGATTGAAACATTTGCGACGATTGAAGAATCCACAAATTCCAAAATGCGATAAAGCGAGTTATGTTCTGAATCAACCGGCACTATTTGCACACCGCATTCGATGGATTTTTCCTCGATAAATCCCCACGCAGAAACGATGCACTCCTTGTTTGCGAGTGCCAAAAGCTTCGTTGAGGCAACCGCTTCCAGCACGCAGTCAATGCCAGAAACGCCGGAAATTGCGTGCAAAGTGACATCAGTTTTGCAAGATTCCAGCATCGTTTTCAAGCTGTCATAAACCACAACATTTTGGAAGGCTTCCTTTGTTTTTGCGAAAATTTTCTTTGAAACGCACACCGCTTTTGGGTTGAAATCGATGATTTGCTTGGCGATTTTCTCGAAATTTTCATTGCACGAGAGGAACTCCACAGTAAAATGCGGTTTCAAAACGCCCAAAAGCAATTCGCACGCCGAACTTCCAATTGAGCCGGTCGATCCCAAAATTCCAATTTTTCTCGTGTTATCTTGCATAAATATCGGCAAGATCTATCATTTTTGACATAACATCACGCAAATCGTCAAGGTCGCTATAATGGATAATCACCCTGCCGGAGCCATCTTTTTGGTGTTCAATGTGCATCATTTGTGGGAAATTTGCGTTGAATGCGTCCTCCATCGATAGCACTTCGGGCGGCTGTTCTTCCTGCCATTGTGGGGCGGAAATATTTTGGTGTTGAGTCATATTTTGTGGCATCACATTGTGTGAATTTGCAGTCTGTGAATTTGCATTTTGCAAGGTTGCACTTGATGAAATTGCATTAGCAAAATCGCTTTTTTTGCGACTATTTTCACTGGCAAGGCTGTCAATATGCTTTTCCAATGCACGCACGGAAAGAGTTTCAGACTTAACCTTCGTCGCCATCGAAATCACTTCCTCAGGGTTGGTTATGCGTTTCAAAACCTTGGCGTGACCTGTCGTAATTTCGCCGTTTGAAAGCATTTGGTGAATCGGTTTTGGCATTGATAAAATTCCAATCATGTTTGCGACATGACTTCTGCCCTTGCCAAGCATTTTTGCAACTTCCGCGTGCGAAAGATTGTATGTTTCGCAGATATTTTTGTATCCCAACGCTTCTTCAATGGGGTCAAGATTCGAACGCTGAATGTTTTCAATCATTGAGACTATGTATTGTTCGGTTTCGGTGAAATCACGAATTATGCATGGAATTTTTTGAAGTCCTGCCATAATTGCAGCACGATAACGCCTTTCCCCAGCAATGATTGTGTAGTATCCGTTGCCGTCAGTTTGAACAATTATTGGCTGAATAATTCCATTTTCACGGACGGAATCTGACAATTCTTGAATGTTTTCTTGATTAAAATTCTTCCGTGGCTGGTTTGGATTTGTGCGAATGTTGACAATTGAAACTTCTTTGACGAGGAGGGAATCCTGTGCGGAAGCGTTGCCTTCGATCTCAGAAAATGTAATGTCCCCCAATAACGAGGAAAGTCCACGACCAATTTTGCGTTTTTTCAAATCTGGCAACATTTAGGCAATTTTTAATTTTCTTGTTCCCAATGTTTCATTTTGCTGCGATTGCATGTTTTTGAAATTTTGCGCTTTGTTCATTTTCGCCATCATTTCTTTTGCAAGTGCGATGTATCCCGCTGAACCGCTGCAAGATAGGTCATACATAATTCCCGGAACGCCGTAAGATGGAGCCTCCGAAAGTTTTACATTGCGTGGAACCACTGCTGTGTAGACTTTATCGCCAAGGAATGAGCGAATTTCCGCCTCAATATTGTGTGTTTGCTCGCATCTTTTGTCGTACATTGTAAGAACGGCACCTTCAATTTCAAGGTCGTTATTGAAGTTTCGCTTCATCGCTTGGTATGTTTTCAAAAGGTGACTCAACCCTTCAAGAGCATAAAATTCGCACTGAACTGGTATCAAAATTGAGTGTGCACACGCCAATGCGTTAATCGTCAACAACCCAAGAGACGGCGGGCAATCGATGAAAATGTAGTCGTATTGGTCTTGAATAAGGTTTATGTGTTGCTTCAAAACGAACTCACGGTTGTCGATGTCGTCAAGCTCAATTTCTGCGGCGGAAAGGTCAACATTTGATGGTAAAATATCAAGTTTGCCGATGTTTGTCGCAATTTTGATGCTGGAAATGCTGATGCCTTCAATCAAAGCACTGTAAATATTTTGCTGACACTTCCTTTTATCAATTCCAAAGGCGGTTGTTGCGTTGCCTTGTGGGTCGAAATCGATGATCAGAACTCGCGCGCCGATTGCGGAAAATGCAGTCGCCAAATTCACCACAGTTGTCGTTTTTCCAACGCCACCCTTCTGATTCACGCAGGCGATTACTCGTGCAACATTTGATGTGTGAAGTTTCGTTGAAACTGCGTTGACCAATTTATTTGTTCTTTTGCGAAGAAAATTTGCACTAGTGATATCAGACATAAGGCTTCAAAAATTAGAATTTATTTTTTCTTGTAACAAGGAAAATTTTTTTTCAAGTAAAAAAATTAAATTGTTTAAAATTAAATTTGAAATTTTTTCAATTGCATAAATTTCGTCGTTTTTCATTTGCGAAAGCACAAAATTTGCGACATCAAAACCCTCCGGCGGGCGACCAACTCCAAGGCGAATGCGGTGATAATCATTCCCAATGTGGGCATCAAGCGATTTCAAACCGTTGTGACCGGCGTGTCCTCCCCCCTTTTTGAACTTGACTTGCGTGGATTTGAGGTCGATGTCATCGTGAAAAACAAAAATGTTATCGTTGTCGATCTTGAAAAAATTCTTAAATTGCGTCACGCAAATTCCGGAATTATTCATGTATGTTTGCGGCTTGATGAAAATGATTTTATCGCGACCAACGGAAATTGTGCAGTGCAGACCTGAGTATTTTTCAAGCCACTGAATTTGAGATTTTGCTAAGGCTTCAAGAATTTGCTCAATGCAAATGAAGCCCGCATTATGGAAAGTTTTTTCGTATTTTGACCCATGGTTACCAAGTCCAACAAAAAGAAATGTGGACATGGCTCAGGTATTACTCTTCTGAAATTGCAGAAAATCTTCTTTTAACAAGAGAACATTCAACAGGCATTTTGTGTTTTACTTGTGTGAAAAGCTCTTTTGCGTCCTCAGCACTGATTCCGTCCATTTCGAACATAACAGTTCCAGCAGCAACAGATGCAACATAGAATTCAACACCACCTTTACCACCTCCCATACGAACACCGATCGGTTTTTGAGTTACGGGCAAGTGCGGGAAGATTCTGATGATAATTCTTCCTGTTTTTTTAATTTTTTTCGCTAGAATACGACGAACTGTTTCGATTTGTTTTCCAGTTACACGCCCAGATGTTACCGCTTTAATTGCGTATTCACCAAATGATACTGAGTGACCAGATGTAGCGATGTTTGAAGGAATTACCTTGCGAAACTTTCTATATTTTGTTCTTGCCGGTTGCATATATTTTTATAATTATTTATTAGAAATCCAAACTTTAATACCAATAACACCGTATGTTGTGTGTGCTTCAATTAGTGCGTAGTCAATTTTTGCACGAATTGTGTGCAATGGAACTGTGCCTTCTTTGTATGTTTCAGAGCGGGCAATCTCAGCACCTGCTAATCTTCCTGAGCACATAATTTTAATACCAGCGGCACCGTAGTGCATAACATCTGTAAGCGTTTTTTTCACAACTCTAACATGCGAAGCACGGCGTTCAATTTGAGCAGCGATGCTAATAGCAACAAGTTTTGCAGAAAGCATTGGAGATTTAACATCAACAACATTTAGAGAAACTTTTTTCCCTGTGATTTGTTGAAGTTTTTCAACAATTTTTTCAATACCACCAAGTGCTTTTTTTACAAAAAAACCCGGCTTACTTGTGTGAACTGTAATTGAAATTCTGTTGACAACTCTGTCGATTGTAACATTGTGAATTAAGTACGGCTTTTCAAGTGTTTTGAAGAAATCTTGAATGATGATATCTTGTTGAACATTGATTGCGTAATTTTTCTCTGAAAACCACTTTGAATTCCAATTGTTGCTTACTTGTATTCTAAAAGCAATAGGATTAACCTTCTGACCCATATTTCGTTTAATTAGTTTGTGATTTTAAAGTAATTGTTATGTTCGAATAGTGCTTACGAACTGGTGCAGAACGACCTCTTCCTCTTGCGTGGAATCTTTTCAAGCGAGTAGCCGGACCAACATTGATAATGTCAATTACAAGCGAGTCTGGATCGATATTGTGGTTATTTTCCGCATTTGCAATCGCAGAAAGCAATAGCTTGTGAATAAGTTGACAAGATTTTTGAACCTGAAACGACAGAGTTAATACTGCGTCAGATGCTTTCATATTCCTAACCAAATTTGCACCTAATGCAAGTTTTCTGTGGCTGATTTGTGCCCTACTTAATGTTGCTGTTGTCATATACTATTTACCATTACTTAATTTTGCATTCACTTTTACTTTGTGAACAGGTGCTTTTCTTGTTGGTGAAAATTCACCAAGTTTGTGTCCAACCTTGTCCTCTGTCACTGCAACGCTAATGAATTGTTTGCCATTGTGAACAGCGATTATCAGACCAACCATATCAGGTGTGATTGTTGATGCGCGAGAGTAAGTTTTTACCGTTGCACCGTGTCTGTTTTTCAATCTAAATACTTTTTTTAGAAGACTTAGATTGATAAATGGAGGTTTTTTTTGAGATCTTGAAGCCATATTTCAATTATTATTTACTACGCTTTTTTACGATGAATTTATTTGTGATTTTGTTTCTCTTACGAGTTCTGTAACCTTTTGTTGGCTTACCCCATGGAGTAACAGGTGTTCCACCAGTACCGGTTTTACCTTCACCACCACCGTGCGGGTGATCAACAGGGTTCATCGCCACACCACGAACGGTTGGACGAATACCAAGCCATCTTTTTCTACCAGCTTTTCCGTAGACGATGTTTTTGTGATCAGGGTTTGAAACTTCACCAACTGTTGCGAAACATTCTAGCGAAACATAGCGAATCTCGCCAGATGGCATACGAAGCATGGCTTTGTCATCATCTTTTGAAATAAGAGTTGCAAAATTACCAGCAGATCTTACCATTTTACCACCAGCTTTTGGCTTCAATTCAACATTGTGAATATTTAAACCAAGAGGAATGTATTTCAAAGGCATTGTGTTACCAGCTGTGAAATCGCACTCGTTGACTGACGATGTAATTTTGTTACCAACTTGTGCACCTTGGAAAGTCAAGATGTATTCGTGTGATTTGTCTGTGTTTTCAATCAATGAAATGAAACAGTTACGATTTGGATCGTATTCAATTGTTTTAATAACTGCATCACCAAAGAATGCTCTTTTAAAGCTGATGTGTCTGTACAACTTCTTGTGACCACCAGACTTATGACGACATGAAATGTGACCGAATGAGTCACGACCATTTGCCGATTTAAGCGGAGATGTCAGAGGTTTGTATGGCTCCGTAGCTGTTATGTATTTTTTTGTATCAACTTGCACTAAAAATCTTGTGCTGCTTGTTACTGGTTTCGAATGTTTCAACATGTTTTACCTAATATTTACTTGATTATAAGTGTTAAATCTTTACCCTTTGGAAGGAATATAAAGACTTTCTTCATTCTCACAACTCTTGTTGTTCTGTTGCGTTTGTTGGCAATGATTTTTGAAAAAGTCAAGATATTAATTTTTTCAGGCTTATAACCAAACGAAAGAACGAAGGCACTCTCGATTTCTTTTTTTCTTACAACAGGAAGTGCGATGAATGTTCTCACATTTGCTTGCTCAAGAGCGTTTTGGCTCTTTTCCGTGTTAATTTCCTGCTTTACCAGTGCGTAGAATTCTGACATAATTATTATAAAACTTGTGTAAATTTTTCAAAAGCACTGCGTGTGAACACGATGTTGTCGTACTTTACGATTTCATATATGTGGAATGAATCCGATGAATATGCTCCAACATAAGGAATGTTTGAGATGGATTTTAGACCTTCGTATGAAATTTCGTTGTTGTGAATCATTGCAATTGAACCAGTCAAACCAAGATTTTTAACCGCCTTGATAGCTTCTTGTGTTCTGAATGAAGGAAGTTTGATTTCGTCAACAATTGTGATGCAACCAGCAGCAAAAAGCTTTGAGATCAACACTTTTTTAGCGTGAACTTTTTCTTTTTTGTTGATTTTGTATGTTGCAGTAATTGGTTTTGGACCAAAGATAATTCCACCACCTCTGTATTGTGGAGAACGCAATGAACCTTGACGAGCATTACCTGTTCCTTTTTGTTTGAACGGTTTTTTTGTTGTACCAGAAACATCAGAAATACCTTTTGTTGAGGCTTTTTTGATGAATGATATTTTTTTTGATATGTAGTTTATACGAGATATAGATTGTGTATCTGCATCTTTGTATTTTTCGATGAAGTTTGGAGATTCGATAGACGCAACCTCTTTTTTAGTTTCAAAGCTTATAACTGAAATAGACATTTCTAGAATACTAAATTAACATTATTTAATTTTGCAAAAGACGAAAGTCTTCCCATTTTGATAGCATCGTTGATGAACACATAAGAGTTTTTGTGTCCAGGAACGGCACCGTGAATTGCTACAACTCCAAGTTCGTGGTCAATGTGAACGATTTGAAGGTTTTGTGTAGTGATTGTTGTGTCACCCATGTGACCAGCCATGTGTTTTCCTTTGAATACACGACCAGGATCTTGTCTTTGACCAGTTGAACCGTGCGATCTGTGTGATACCGATACACCGTGCGAAGCTTCAAGACCTGCAAAGTTCCAGCGTTTCATTGGACCTGCAAAACCTTTACCAATACTTGTGCCTGAAACATCGACATACCTTCCTTCCGCAGAAGCGATAACGGATTCTTCGATTTTCTCGCAAGATTTCAATGGCTTGTCAGATTCAACACGAACTTCGAAAATGTGTCTGCGTGCTGGGATACCAAGTTTTTGGTATTGTGCCAATTGGGGTTTTGAAACATTTTTTTCCTTAACAACATCACCTGCACTAAGGATTACGGCGTTATAGCCGTCTTTTGACATTGTTTTTACACCAAAAACATCGTGTTCAAGAATTTGAACAAGTGTTACTGGGATAACTGCTCCGGAAGCGGACTTCAACTGAGTCATTCCAATCTTCTTACCAAGAAGAGACATTCTAAAAGCTGTGGACATTATTATTAACTTAATTATTTGGATTATTTGTTGTTTAGCTTGATTTCAGCGTCGATACCTGCTGGAAGATCAATATTTGACAATTGTTCTGTAATTTCTTGAGAAACATTGACAATTTCAATAAGTCTTCTGAATTTACGAATTTCGAATTGCTCCATTGATTTTTTGTTCACATGTGGAGATCTGTTCACCGTAATTCTGTCAATTTTGATTGGCAAAGGAATTGGACCTTTAACAACACCACCAACGCGCTTAATGTGGTTGACAATTTGTGTGATTGATTTATCAAGTAGTTTGCTATCAAAAGCAGAAAAGCGGATTCGGATATTACCACGCTTAAGGATACTCTCCTTTGTTTCACGAGCAGAATTTTGTGACATAACGCTAAATTAAACATTAAATAATTGTTAGCTTTTGAACCGCAGTTTTTTATATGTCAAGAGTTTTTTTACAAATGATGATAAATACTGCAATTAATTTTAATCAAGGGCAATTTCATCGACAAATTTCCCCGAAGTATATTGATTTAGATACCAAGCGGTTCGGCGTTCGACAAAATCTTTGGCGGTTGTATCAAGTTCTTTGGCAAGGTCGTCGATTTTTCCACGATTTTTTTCCACGATTGCTTCCTCTAACAACTGCAACACTTTATGAATGTTTTGAAGTTCGTTTTGGTGGGCGATGTGGGAGTCTGTGAGGGCATCGTTGACGAGTTTTATTATGTTTTGAGCATCAATTGTGGCATCAATTAACAGCTTGTTTTCAATATCAACCTGTGCGTTTTTTATGGCATCAACAAGCATTGCACGAATTTCATCGCCGGCTATGCCATATGATGGTTTAACTTGTATTGAATTTTTGGCAAGAATTTCTTCATTTGTGTCTTCTTCCCAAGATTCTACGGAAAGAATGGCGTTTTCGTCCAATGAAAATTTGATAGAAACCTTTACCATACCTGCCTTTGCCGGCGTAATTCCTTTAAGTTCAAATTTTGCAAGAGAGCGGCAATCGCTGGCTATGTCTCGCTCCCCTTGAACGACATTAATCATAATTCCCGTTTGGAAATCTTCAAATGT
>CANCKZ010000004.1 GCA_947378695.1 Rickettsiales bacterium | reverse complement strand
ACTTTACCTAGCAACGGATCCTGACCGTGAAGGAGAGGCTATCTCGTGGCATGTCTATGAAGCTCTCAAGGAAAGAAAGTCTCTGCCAAAAAAAGTGGTCAGAATTACCTTCAACCAGATTACAAAATCAGCAATTTTACACGCAGTGGCAAACCCTCGTGAAATTGACTACCACCTTGTGAATGCTCAACAAGCAAGACTTGCATTGGATTATTTGATGGGTTTTAACATTTCCCCAGTCCTTTGGCGGAAACTTCCTGGGAGTAAATCAGCAGGGCGTGTGCAATCAGTTGCACTTCGTTTAGTGTGTGAAAAAGAGGAGGAAATTGAGGCTTTCAAAACGGAGGAGTATTGGTCAATTGAGGCAGATTTTTCTGTCAACAATGCAAAAGTTCCAGCAGTTTTGGAGGTTTTCAAAGGCGAAAAGTTGGAAAAGTTTTCCATCACAAACGAAAAACAGGCAAACGAAGTTCTTGCTGAACTTACTGGCAAAACATACGAAATAACCGAAATTCAAACGAAGGAAACTCGCAGAAAACCTTACGCTCCATTCACAACTTCAACATTGCAGCAAGAAGCTTCCAGTAAGCTTTATTTTTCGCCAAAACGCACAATGCAAGTTGCACAAGGGCTTTATGAAGGTGTTGCAATTGATGGCGAAACCAAGGGTTTGATTACATATATGAGAACCGATTCCATCTCAATCTCGCAGGACGGTCTTAATGATATCCGCAAATTTATTGGCACATTGGGAGACAAATATCTTCCATCAAAACCGATTTTCTATGTTTCTAAAGCACAAAATGCACAGGAGGCTCACGAAGCTATCCGCCCAACGGATGCCTCACTCACACCCGAAAAAGCAAGGAAGTTCCTCAAAGAAGAACAGTTCAAATTGTATGATTTAATCTGGAAAAGAGCGGTTGCCTCGCAAATGGAAAATGCTATTTTTGAAGCAACAAAAGTAAATATTGAAACGCAAAATCACTCGTTCAAGGCTAACGGTTCGGTTATCAAATTTGATGGTTTCTTGAAAGTCTATAATTTCAGCGTTTCGGATGACACAATCCTTCCAACAATGAAGCAAGGCGATGCTGCAAAACCGCTTGAAATCAAGCCAAATCAACACTTCACACAAGCACCGGCACGCTACACAGAAGCAACCCTAATTAAACAATTGGAGGAAAAAGGAATAGGGCGACCTTCAACTTATGCAAGCACAATTTCGGTAATTCAAGAAAGGGAATATGTGAAGATTAATGAATCGAAGAGGCTTGCTCCCGAACTGCGTGGAAGGGTGGTTGATGTCTTTTTGAAGAAGTTCTTTTCAAAATATGTTGAATACGGTTTCACGGCGTCTCTTGAAGAAGAACTTGATTCCATCGCCGAAGGAAAAAACACAAGGGAGCAATTCTTGAAAGGGTTTTGGTCGCCATTTAAACAGAATGTTGACGACGCAATGAAGGAGGAATATGATAGCGTTACCAAGGTTTTGAACGAAAAGCTTGCACATATTGTTTTCCAAACTGATGATGACGGCGTTCTTCAAAACGATTGCCCAACTTGTAAAAAGGGGAAATTACAGCTGAAACTTGGGAAATTTGGGCTTTTTGCTTCGTGTGAAAACTATCCGGAATGTAAGCATATTTTTAACCCAGATGGCGGTTCTGGTGGTGGATTTTCAGAAAATTCCTCCGCAGAAGCAACACTTTTGGGCGAGGAAGGCTCGAAAAAGTATTTCTTGAAAAAAGGTCCATATGGTCTTTATGTTGAAATCACGGATGATAACCCACCAAAAGAGGAAGAAAAGCTCACAAAAACGGGGAAGAAATCTACCAAAAAACCAACAGAACCAAAGCCAAAAAGGGTTTCAATACCAAAAAATATTGATGCCTCCTCCGTAGACATCGCCCTTGCAAAGAAGCTTGAAGAGTTGCCAAGAACAATTGGTATGCACACGGAAGATGGTCTTGCTATTAAGGCGGGAATTGGTCCATTTGGTCCTTATGTTGTGCATAACAGCATTTACGCAAGTTTGAAAACCACGCAGGAGCTGTTTGAAATCACACTTGATGAAGCCATGGAGAAAATCACGGCAAAAATCAACGCACCAAAAAAAGCAGGCAGAACCGGCGGTTTCAAGAAGAAAGTAGTGAAACCGAAAAAATAACACTATGAGAGATTATCGTCTTGCATTTTATATCGCCGGTTTATTTGGTTGCATATTCTCGCTTTTAATGACCATTCCAATGGTTGTGGAATATTCCTATGCTGGTGATAGCCAAAACTTCGATATCTTCGCAAATTCGTCAATGTTTGGTTTGTTTGTCTCAATTTTGATGATGGTTACAAGTTATACAAAACAAGGTTCAATTTCACGCTCGTCCTCGTTTTTCGCAACGGTTTTAACTTGGTTCTACATAACATTTCTTTCGGCAATTCCGCTTTATTTTGCCTACTACCCAAACTATTCAATAACAATGATTGACGCACTGTTTGAGGCTTCATCTGGCATTACAACAACTGGGGCAACAATTCTTTATAACCTGCACGATGTTAGCAAAGGTATTTTATTATGGCGAGCAATGCTCCATTTCCTTGGTGGAGTTGGAGTTATCACCCTTGTATTCATCGTTTTGCCATACCTTCAAAACGGTGCAATGTATTTCTTCCTCACGGAATCTTCGGAAAATCAGGAAAAAGAAACGCCACGAATACTAGACTTCGCCCTGCTAATTGTTATGGTGTACTCCGCCTTTGCAATTATTTGTGCCATAGTCTATTCGCTGCTTGGAATGTCAGTCTTTGATGCAATCTGCCATTCAATGGCAACGGTTTCATCTGGTGGATTTGGAAACTACGATGCCTCGTTTGCCGCTTTCAAAAGTATTAATCTTGAAATAGCAGCAATATTTTTCATGCTTCTTGCCGCAATGCCGTTTATTGTCATAATAAGAATCTTCACACGCAAACGCTTTTCAATTAACGGGCAAACTCTTGCACTATTGTATTTAATTTTTGCGACATTCTCCCTTACTTGCATAGTTTATTTCGCAATACAAAACAAGCCTTTTTCGTTTTCAGAAGCCGTTCACATACTGTTCGCACTTGTTTCCGTACAAAGTTCAACTGGCTTTTTTTCTGCGAATTTAACACACTACGGACAATTCTTGGTTTTAATGTTGATAATCGCTTGCATTGTTGGTGGTTGCACTGGGTCAACTTCCGGTGGGATTAAAATTTTCCGTGCTCAGGTTGTTATTGCTATGTTGAAGCACCACTTTTTAACAATACTACACCCAAATTTAAAACGCAAAGTTCAGTGCGATGGTTGTGATATTTCAACATCAACGGTGTCTTCAATCGTGGTGTTAATCTCCCTATACATACTCACTCTTATGTGCATCACAATTTTTATGACAGCCACAAACTACAACCTCTCCGAATCCATTGCTTCGGGCGTTTCATTTTTGAGCAACGCAGGGGTAATTGCCACAGAATACGGTGCTTCAACAAGCATAATTTCCACATTTTCGCAAACTTTGCGTGGCATTTGTGCGTTTGCAATGCTTCTTGGAAGACTTGAATTTGTTGCGATAATTGTTATTGTGATAAAACTTTTAAGCGCAAAATAAATTGCTTGACAATTACATTTGCAGGGAATATAAACCGTTTTTACGCCAAATTGGCAATGTTTTTTAACTTTATTTTGCACTCATAAAAGAAATGGAACAGTTTTTGATTTATACATTATTCTATAAACAATTTTTTTCACTTTTTTCTGAAACAAAATGACTGGATATCGAGACGCATTTGATGTAATTTCAAAAAACGAAATAATTAACCCAACAATAATTCTTCGCAAGCACATTTTGGAGCGTGCCATAAACTGCTTTTATAACCTGCGTTGCAAAATTCTTTACCCCGTTAAAACGAACCCAGAAAAATTCATCATAGAATACCTTATGGACGAAGGGATTACCTCGTTTGATGTTGCCTCCCTTGGGGAAATTGAGCATGTTTTGAACATTGCAAAGGCAAAAGACAAGGAGGTCAACCTCTATTTCATGCACCCAGTTAAGCCACGCAACTCAATTCGTGAGGCATACTTCAAGCACAATGTTCGCCATTTTTCACTTGATAGCGAATACGAATTGAAAAAAATTCTTGAAGAAACTGACAACGCAAGTGATTTAAGTTTGCATGTTCGTGTTGCAATTCCAAATTCATTTGCGGAAATTAATCTTTCGGAAAAATTTGGCGTAAATCTTCACAACACGCCG
This sequence comes from Rickettsiales bacterium, assembly GCA_947378695.1. Classification (GTDB taxonomy): domain Bacteria; phylum Pseudomonadota; class Alphaproteobacteria; order Rickettsiales; family Deianiraeaceae; genus CAJQOT01. Next base: position 10,063 of record CANCKZ010000004.1, on the reverse strand, counting down.
GCACTTTTAAAGCAGACAAAAAAAGTTGCACACAAGGTTGGAGTTTGCTTCCACGCAGGTTCGCAGTGCATGCACTCAGACGCTTACAAACTTGCAATTGATATGCTTTCTAAAATTGTAAATGAAATTTCAGTCGATTACTTCAATGTTGGTGGAGGCTTTCCATCAATTTACCCTGGTATGAAACCGCAAAATATGGAGGAATTCTTCCATGTAATTCACTCTGGCTTTTTGCAATTGAAAAATCGTGAAAATATTGAGTTTCTTGCTGAACCGGGCAGGGCAATTGTTGCGGAATGTATGTCGCTTATTGTTCGCATTGATCTTCGCAAAGACGACTTCCTTTACATAAACGATGGCACTTATGGCTCACTTTTTGATGCAGGATTTCCAAAATTCGTCTTCCCGATGAGACTCCTCAAACAAGATGCCTCGCACGATTTAATCCCGTTCCAACTATACGGACCAACCTGCGATTCAATCGATTACATGCACGGTCCTTTCTATCTGCCATCAAATGCACAAGAGGGCGACTTCATTGAAATTGGGCAAATGGGATCCTATGCAAAAGCAATCGCAAGCGGATTCAACGGCTTTAAACCAAGTGAAGAAATGTTTTTCGTGCAAGACGAGCCAATAATGAGTATGTATTAACCTGCTTTTTTTGCTTTTTTGGGCTTTGGCGAGTGAACATTTTCGCCAGCCCCGTGCATGAATAAAAGGTAATCAGCATCAAGGAAAAACCTCTTTGGAATTGCACGACGCAAAATAAGTTCAACCTCAAATTTGATTGAGTCCGAAGTAAAATCCTCCGCTTTGAATGGCACAAGTCCAAGTTCGCAAGCGGCACGGAAAACCCGCACATCAATGCCAATTTCCGGAATGTCGAATGCTAAATTGAGGAACATATTGACGATTTTCCTTCCAAGACCATTAAATTTCAGCAATTGCCAGCGTTCTCGTGGCACAATTCCGCCATATTCCATTTCAAGTTGCTTCACGGCGTTCCAAATTGTTGTTGCGGTTGTGGGCATCATTCTTGTAATTCCACAGTCACGAAATAGTGCGACAAGTGGCTCGTAGCTTGTGAAGCGGTCGAAAAATGCTGTTGCAGTCTGGAAATTTACGACTTCCTGCGGATATTTTTCAAAAATGCGTGGAAGCATGTTGAAACCGTTTTGCTTGTGGAAAAAAGCCTCAATAAATGCGACAAGTTCGCCGTGTTCACGCCAAATTTTCCAGTATTCGTCCGTTTTAAAGCGTTTTGCACGGGCGTTGCGAACGTCGGCATCGGAAACATCGATTTGATCGCTGTAATCAGGGTAGCTTTTCTTGAAAAGATCGAGGAAAATGCGGTAAGACTGTTGATACGACTTGAAAACCGTATCGTTGCCTTTGTCGTAGATAAAATCCGTGACTGCCTCCATTCCAAAGGAATTTTCAGCACCTTCACGCACTTGTAACGAGCCATTTTCCTCAATTCCTTGCATTTTAAAAGTCCAAATTTGCAACACTTAACGCATTGGAGACGATAAAATCCCTTCTTGGTTCAACGATCGAGCCCATCAATGTGGAGAAAATCTCATCAGCATCTTCTGCATCTTTAATGTTCACCTGTAAAAGTGTGCGGGCGGCAGGGTCAAGAGTTGTCTCCCAAAGTTGTTCGGCGTTCATTTCACCAAGACCCTTAAACCGTTGCAATGAAAGTCCTTTCGTGCTAATTTCATTGATTGTTGAAATTAAGTGAGACGGCAGGGTGATTTCGTGCTTGTTTTCGTCCCTTTGGAAAGTGATTTTTTTTGCTTCGAAAATTTCAGAAATATTGTTATAATACTGCAAAAGCGTCCGGAAATTCGCGGTTTCAAGGAAGTGTTGAGTAATTTTGCACTCCTGTTTTAAACCACGAGTAACCTTCACAATTTGCTCGCCATCAATTTCAAAATGAGTATTTTCGTCTGTTGTCATACCGTTTAGAGTTTCCGCAATTTGTGGCAACTTTAAAAGAAAGTCTTCAAAAGTCTTCACTTTGTTAATCACAACCGCTTCAATAACGGCAGTTTCAATGTTCAGCGAAGCTTTTTTCAGTGCCTCTTCAAATTTAATTGCAGATTTAATAATCCGTGAAAGATCTGCCCCAATGTAGGTCGTTCCATCGCAGGTTAGAACTGAATTGTTGCAAGCTGCGTCAGTTTTATAGTTGTTCAAACTTTCCTGATCTTTAATATAAACCTCACTCATACCTTTTTTTACTTTATAAAGCGGTGGTTGTGCAATATACAAATATCCACGCTTGATAAGTTCAGGCATTTGGCGATAGAAGAATGTCAAAAGCAGGGTTCGAATGTGTGCTCCATCAACATCGGCATCTGTCATTATTATGATTTTATGGTAGCGAATTTTTTCGATATCAAATTCAACGCCAATTCCCGCACCAAGGGCAATAATCATTGTGCCAATAACTTCTGATGTCAAGATTCTATCAAAGCGAACCTTTTCAACGTTGAGGATTTTACCCCTCAAAGGCAGAACAGCTTGGCATTTACGGTCACGACCTTGCTTCGCAGAACCACCAGCGGAGTTACCCTCCACAATGAAAAGTTCCGAAAGTGAAGCATCTTTTTCTTGACAATCCGCCAATTTCCCCGGCAGAGAGGCTACATCAAGCGAGGTTTTTCTGCGTGTCAATTCCCTTGCACGCTTTGCAGCTTCACGGGCACGAGCAGCCTCCAAAATTTTCTCAATAATAATTTTCGCCTCCGTTGGGTGTTCTTCAAACCATTGCGAAAGCTTGTTGTATGTAACTTCTTCGGTTATTGTTCGAACTTCTGACGAAACCAACTTATCCTTCGTTTGCGATGAAAATTTAGGGTCAGGCACTTTTACCGAAACAATTGCGGTAAGTCCTTCGCGGGAATCGTCCCCAAGAATTTCGTTTTTAACTTTAAGATTCTGCGAATATTTACTGATTGCACGAGTCAACGCCGATTTGAAACCCGAAAGGTGAGTTCCGCCATCTTTTTGTTTAATATTGTTCGTGAAACACAAAATGTTTTCGGAGTAGCTATCGTTCCATTCAAGAGCAACATCAACAGTAACGCCATTTGCTTGCCCGTGGACATCAATTACAGGAATTAATGCGGTTTTTGATTTATCCAAGTGTTTAACATAGGCAATAATTCCGCCATCATAATAAAGCTCTTTTTCAATTGCTTCTTCGGGGCGGTTGTCTCGCAATACTATTCGAACGCCTGAATTCAAAAAGGCAAGCTCACGAATTCTGTGTTCAAGTGTTGCAAATGAAAATTCAACCATTGCAAAAGTTTCTGGTGATGGTAAAAATGTTACTTCTGTTCCTTTTTGTCCACGCTTGGCGTCTCCTGTGCAAGCAAGGGGAGCATCCGCCACACCGTGCGTAAATGACATTTCATATTGTTTGCCTTCCTTCCAAATTTTCAATTTCAACCAAATGGAAAGAGCATTCACAACCGAAACACCCACACCATGAAGACCACCTGAAATTTTGTATGAGTTATCGTCAAATTTTCCACCTGCGTGAAGTTGTGTCATAATAACCTCTGCGGCGGAAACTCCTTCTTCGTGCATGTCGACTGGAATACCACGACCGTTATCACGAACCGTGACGGAGCCATCTGAATTAATTGAAATGAAGACTAAGTCGCAGTGTCCAGCAAGCGATTCATCGATTGCGTTATCAACAACCTCATAGACCATGTGGTGAAGACCGGAGCCATCGTCAGTATCACCAATATACATTCCGGGGCGTTTGCGAACGGCATCAAGCCCTTTTAAAACCTTAATCGAAGACGAGTTGTATTCATTCATATTAATTTCCGACATCTATCACAAATAATTTTTTTTAAGATAAAACGCAAATGTTTTTTGTCAAGAGTTTTCGTGATATACGATTAATCAAGAATTACACCTTGACAATTCCCACTTATCATTTTTGATTGAGGAAAAAATTATTTTGGAAATTATTTTTTATTATGCAATTTAATAAAACTCTGGGAATTTTGGGCTCTGGTCAGCTTGCAAAAATGATGGCAGAATCTGCAAATAAGCTTGGCATTTCAACAATTGTTTATTCAAGCGATGTTGAACCTTGCAGTGCGGAAAGCGTGAAAAAGGTTGTTGTTGCCTCGTTTTCACATGAAGAAAGGCTTGCTCAATTTGCAAATGAGTGCGATTTTATCACAATTGAAACGGAAAATATTCCGCTGGAAACTCTTGCGTTTTTGGAAAAAAATTTTCCTGAAAAAATAAAAGCGTCTTCAAGCTTCATTTCCATTGCACAAAATAGGCTCAAAGAAAAGCAGTTCGCAAAAGAAAATAATATTCCAACCGGCAAAAATTGGCAGGTAAAAACTCACGAGGAAATATCCGAAATAATTAAGGAAAATGGTGCGTGTATTCTAAAAACCGCAACACAAGGCTACGATGGAAAAGGGCAGGCGGTTATTAACCTTGCAAAGGATATTCCCCAGCTTGAAAATGGCATTGAAGACATTTTGGAGCAAAAAATTCCATTCGTCTGCGAACTTTCCGTTGTTGCAACAAAAAACGCAAGCGAAACGGTATTTTTCCCAATCCCACGCAACATTCACAAGGAAGGCATTTTGCGTGAGTCCATCGTGCCTTTTTCGTTTGATGGTTTTGATAAAAAACAGTGCAAAAAAATTCAAGAATCCGCTGTGAAACTTACAAAAAAAATTGCGGAAAAAATTACTCATTTTGGCACATTTGCCGTTGAGTATTTCGTGCTGGAAAATGGGGATATTCTGTTCAACGAAATGGCACCTCGCCCGCATAATTCAGGGCATTATGCTAACGATTTATGCAACATTTCCCAGTTTGAAAACCATGTTCGAGCCGTGTGCAATTTGCCAATTATCAACCCGAAGTTGCTCAATGAAGGAAAAATGGTGAACATTATTGGCAACGATATTTGCGAACTTGAAAAAATTCTTGACAAACCAAATCATAAAATTCACCTTTATAACAAAATCGGAGTTTTCAACGGGCGAAAACTTGGTCATTATAATATAATTGAAAAGTAAAAAAATGTTTAAACTTTTACAGCTTTTGACAAAACTCAAACTCTTCATTGCAAGTGCAAAACTTGTTGGAGTTGATGAATATCGCAATAAATATTACGAGCTTAAACAAGCGGATTACCTTGGTCGCAAAAAACGCATTTGTATATATCACGGCATGGTTGAGGCTTCCAAAATTCCTTCCAACTGGCATAACTGGATGCACCACTCTTCAAAGGAGGAACTTAAACACAAACGCCCATTTTGGGGGAAATCTCACACGCCAAATGTTACGGGAACAGACTACGCATTTCAGCCAAATCACCACACGCAAAATAATATTCACGGCAAATCGTTCATCGATTCCAACGCCGACTATCAACCTTGGGACGGCAAAATTTCCGAAGAATAATTATGAAAAAAATAGCAATATTCCTTCTACTTTTTTCAAATATTGCCATTGCAAAGCAGGTTAAACGCCCAATGCCAATCGACAAAAACTACATAGACTTTCAAGTCTATGGCACAACAATTTTACAAGGCGACAGCGTTGATCAATCCACAACATCAAGTGCATACAGCAACATTGCATATACAAATACAAATGCTGATGTTGATTTCAACTTCAACAAAAATGTTTCAGTCTTAACGCAAACAAGCATTCAAAACAGAGAAAACGGTTTCACACGCCCATATGCACTGATAGACTACGCCAATGGGGATAACACAATTGGCACATTTTTTTCAGGAACTTCGCCCACAGTTCGCACACTTGCGTTGAATCTTCACAATAAGGATACTTCCCTTACCGTTGGAAAAATACGCCCACGAGCAGGCGTTGCCAATGGTGTAAATGATATCACAATTAACGAGGACTGGTATGGTCTTTATGGAATGATGCTTAACGGCGGATATATGAATTCCAACAAGGTTGGAGCACAATTCAGAACGGAGGTTGTGCTAATTCCGCACTCACGGCAAGCAATTGAAGTGGCACTTTTCAAGAACGATACCAGTGGTTTGAACAAGCCTGCATTTGGAAAGCTTGGTGTTTTTGGATACAACCTTCCACACACACTCAATGGCGTTATTTCGCAAAATGAAGCGGGAAATACATTTGCACCGTCGTCTTTTTCGGTTCTTGTGGAAAATATGTCAGAGTTAATCGACAACCAAACAATTACATACAGCGGATATTACCGCAAGCAAGATGTTGACAAGCAAAATGGCGATTTTCTTAGCCCCGAAATAACAGTGGCAGGTTCGGCAAAATATGAAAAAGTTGTTGAAAACGCAACGCTTGGTTTGTTTGGAAATATTGCATCGGTTTCAAACGCTTTTGGTGTTGATGGTGTTTCGGAAAAATACTACACAATTTCGGCATACACAAATGTTGATAACTTCGTCATTGCATTCGTTTATAATCTTTACACAATGAACGACACGACAGGTCTTAATGTTAACGGTGTGAGTAAATCAATTGGCGGTGCTCAACTTTCACAAACACAGATTTCCTTTGGATACAAGTTCAATAATAAGTATAAATTTGATATAGCATACCGCCAACTTTCTGATGAAAAAACACAGAAAACATCGCAAGGAGTTGGTGCTGGTCTGCGATACAACATTGGCACCAAGGGAATTTAGGGGGTAGTTTTGTAGATTAGGGGCGTTTGGCGTTAGAAAAAAATTGGACTGCGAAATTCTGGAAATTGCCGATAGAATTATTCAAGCAATTATCCAACCAAGAATTTTTGCACAAGCAAGCTTAGGGATAAATCAAGGAATGAAAAGCCAATTGAAGCAATTGTTCCAATAATAATTACAACGATTGTTATTTGTTGTAATTCTTTTTTTTGAAGGAATTTGACTGCTCTAAGTTCGGTTTTTAGAAGCTCAATGTGCTTTGTTAATTTTGCTAACATTTTTTTCAATAATTTTTTCAATTACAAATCATATTTTTATAAAATCAAGCAAAAAATTCCTTGATTTTTCTAAATGATTGAGTGTAAAGATGGTAAATTATTTTTACAATCGGTGAAAAAGACAGATCTACTCTCAAAAGAAGTTCAACATATTGATATTAAATCATTTGATGCACGCCCCATAATTGACGCAATGTCCCACATGTCATTTTCATCACGAGACACCGCCAAGGCAGCGGAAATTCTCAATTTAATGATGAACGACAAAGAATGTTCTGTAGTTTTAACCCTTGCTGGCTCAACATCTGCGGGCGGTTGCATGCAAGTTTATTACGACATGGTGGAAAATAATATGGTTGACGCAATCGTTTCAACCGGTGCAAGCATTGTTGATATGGACTTTTTCGAGGCACTTGGCTTCAAACACTACCACGGTTCACAATTTGAAGATGACTCAAAACTTCGCGACCTTTACATTGATAGAATCTACGACACTTACATTGATGAAGAAGCACTTCAAAAGTGCGACTCCACAATTTACGAAATCGCAAATTCTCTTGAACACAGGGCGTATTCGTCTCGTGAATTTATTTACGAAATGGGAAAATGGCTTGCAAACGGCAATGCGAAAAAGGAAAAATCTCTTGTACAACTTTGCTACGAGAAAAATGTTCCAATTTTCTGTCCAGCATTCACGGATTCATCGGCGGGTTTTGGTCTTGTAAAACACCAAGTGGACAACGCAAAAGCAGGAAAATCCTATATGACAATTGACTCAATCGCAGATTTCAGAGAACTTACAGATGTTAAAATCAAAGCTGGAACAACCGGTCTTTTCATGATTGGTGGCGGTGTTCCGAAAAACTTCGTGCAAGATACCGTAGTCTGTGCGGAAGTTCTTGGAGTTGATTGCGAAATGCACAAATATGCCGTGCAAATTACCGTTGCAGATGTTCGTGATGGTGCATGTTCAAGTTCTACTTTAAAAGAAGCGTCTTCATGGGGCAAGGTTCAAACTGTCTACGAGCAAATGGTTTTTGCGGAAGCGACAACTGTTGTTCCACTGATCGCAAGCGATGTTTATCACCGTGGATACTGGAAAAACAGGGAAGCTAAGGAGTTCAATAACATCTTTAAAAAATAAACTTTTAAAGTGATACTTTTGAAATTATACTCTTAAAATGGCATCAAATTACTTCGGAAATCATTTCAGATTTACAACTTGGGGCGAAAGCCATGGTCCTGCAATTGGTTGTGTAATTGACGGCTGCCCCTCAATGCTGGAACTTTCCGAAGAAGATTTCGTAGGCGAAATGTCCCGTCGAAAACCGGGGCAAAGCAAGTTCACAACTCAAAGAAATGAGGACGACACCGTGAAAATTTTTTCCGGAGTTTTTGACGGCAAAACGACTGGCACTCCAATAAGTTTAATAGTGCACAATCAGGATCAGCGCTCGCAGGATTATTCCGAAATTGCCGAAAAATTCCGCCCAAATCACGCCGATTTCACCTATTTCAACAAATACGGAATTCGTGATTACCGTGGTGGCGGCAGGTCTTCTGCTCGTGAAACTGCTATGCGTGTTGCTGCGGGAGTTGTCGCAAGGAAAATTATCCCACACATTGAAATATACGCACACATAATTCAAATTGGCAAAGTTGCAATTTCAAAAGACGATTTTTCGAAAGATTTCATAAACGAAAATCCATTTTTTATTGGTTCGAAATCGAGCGTTTCACAGTGCGAAGACTACCTAACTTCCATACGCAAGCAGGGTTCTTCGGCGGGTGCGATTATTGAAATCGTCGCAAAAAATGTCCCAGTTGGACTTGGCGAACCAATGTATCAAAAACTCGACTCCCAAATTGCACAGGCAATGATGTCCATAAATGCCGTGAAAGGTGTTGAAATCGGGCAAGGTTTTCAGTGCGGAATGGAGGAGGGCGTGAATGTTTCGGACGAAATGTCCTTTGAAAACGGCAAAATTGCGTTCTCTAACAACAATAGCGGAGGCACTTTGGGCGGAATTTCCTCATCGCAGGATGTCGTCGTGCGTGTGGCGATTAAGCCGACAAGCTCAATTTTACACGAAAAAAACACGATAGACATTCACAACAATAACACGACAATTTTCACAAAAGGGCGACACGATCCCTGCGTTGGACTTCGCGCCGTGCCAGTTGTTGAGGCAATGATGGCGTGCGTTTTGGCGGATTTGTTCCTGCTGAATTGCGTCGCAAATTCGAGGAATCTCAAAATATAGCTGACGGCTAAACCCAAAAGTTCGCTCGTTTTTTGCCGGTGTATCACTGTACTAGTTCGCTATAACAAAAAGAAAAAAGAAAAAAAATATTTTTTCCAAAAACGAACAAACCCTTATGGGAGTTGACTTCTTTAATTTCGATAAAATCTCGACCATCAATTTTGTTATAGCACGCTATAACAAAACGGGGTTTTTGGGAGGAAAAAAATAAAAAAATCCGTTTTTGCGTTAGAAAAATCGGTTTTTTGATTGGGGATGAATCGGTTAAAAAAAGTTTTTGACATGATTGCAAAATTTTTCGTATTATTGATAACATTGTGCTCCATTTATATGGCAGTTTGCGATAGTGCAAATTTCTTTACGATTGCAACGGTCAAATCCTTTATACTTCCGTTCATTTTAACGCTATTAACATTGCCAATTCTTTTTGGAGTTAGAGCCTACCGCAAGTATGAACAACGCAAGATTGAAAGAATGGTGACGAGTAATACATGCTCCAACTCTTAACATATTATTCATTGACAAAGACCTACGCTATCATGGTTAAATGCGCGCAAAGCGTGTTGCAAAAAAAATCCGCATTTGTTGAAAAATTCAAAGGCATAGGCGGGGAATTGTATGGCGATTGCGTGGTTTTGCGTGGGAAATATGGATAAGTGCTAATTTTTTTGGTAATTATATACAATTTTACCATAATAAACAAAATGAAAAAATTGACAATTAATTAAGAGTATATGAATGAGAAAGGTAAAACAAATTATGCAAAAATGGCAAGAAACGCACGATTTAAAACATTATTTTTTAAGACAGTTGTAGGTCA
>CANCKZ010000003.1 GCA_947378695.1 Rickettsiales bacterium | reverse complement strand
AATAAAAAAAATCATTTGTCAAGAAGAATTTTCACGCCATTGTCCGCTTGGTGTATCACTGTACTAGTACACTATAACAAAAAGAAAAAAGAAAAAAAATCTCTAAACCAAAAACGAAACAACCCTTATGCGAATTGACTTCTTCATTTTGCGGAAAATCTCAACCATCACTTTTGTTATAGCACACTATAACAAAAACGCACATTTTGGCGGGAAAAAATAAAAAATCTGGGATTTGAGGACTTTTGCGGTTAAAAAATCTGGTTTTTTGAAGGAGTTTGTGGCGTAAAAAAGTTTATTATATATATTGCAGCAAACAATTTTGTGGAAGCGGTTTTGTTTGGGGAAATTTCCACCACCATCACCCACCAAACACCGCTTTCAATTCAGCAATCTCCCTTTTTGAAAGGCTTGAAAGGTTTTCGCCTTGCATTTCAACGCCAGAAAGAAGGTGTTTCAGAACTTCCACCTGAGATTTTGAAAATGTTTGAGCCCCCAAAATGTGCTCCTCAAAAGCACCATAAGCGAGCGGGCACCATGCTTTTACAATGTCAGCAAGAATTTGTGCATAAACACGAATTTCATATTGTGCATGTGGGTGAATTCGAAGGCGAATGAAGTGTAAAAGGTTGTGAAGGTCAATTTTCCAATACCACTCCGTGTACATATTCACGGGCAGAACTCCCCTTGCAATTTCACGAGCAATGCCGTTTTCCTCATCGCCAAGAAGTGCTTGATAGTCCTCATACGAACGCTTGGAAGATTCCCTTATAAGACTCTGTGCATCTTTTGCAAATTCCGGCGAAATTTCCCCACCACGGCACTGCTTATTCATTTCCGATTGTGGTAAAATGTTTTGAAGTTCCGGAATGTAGTATTCCTCTGGCAAAATTGAATAGCGAGCAGAACATTCATTAACATTTGCAGTGCGATGGCGAATCCACTGCCGAGCAATGAACATTGGAAGTTTGATATGCAGCTTAATTTCGCACATTTCAAATGGTGAAGTGTGTTTGTGCTTCATAAGGTAGTTAATCAGACCTTTGTCTTCATTGACGGTCTTTGTTCCATCGCCGTAAGAAACCCTTGCTGCTTGAACGATTGCGGAATCTGAACCCATGAAGTCGACAACTCTAATGAAGCCGTGGTCAAGGGCGGGAAATTGCAAACCAACTAAATTTTCTTGACTTTTCAACATAGAAAATAAAAATGTATATATATTATATCTTTGCGTGGAGTAAAATGATTTTTTTAAAAAAGCAACAATTAAAACGGCTTAAATACTTCATAGAATACATAATTGCCAGAATAATTTTTGCAATAATTAAACCATTTCCAATTGGTGTAATATCCCCATTCAGCAACTTTCTTGGGCGAACTCTTGTTTATTTTTCGTTGAAATACTTTCAAAAAACACGCTTTGAAATTTTTAAGAGTAACCTCAAAATCATCACAAAAAAAGATGCAACACCATCACAGCAATCCGCACTTTTCAAGCAATATTGTTCCTACGCCACAACCCTTTTCTTAACAACAATCAACGAAAAGAAGGTTACCAAAAAATGGCTTGAACAAAATGTTTCAAGTGTGAATATGAATCTGCTTACAGAAAGCCACGCAAAGGGTGAAAAAATTATAATATTTTCCGCACATTTTGGCAATTGGGAAGTTGCACAGAATTACTTTGCCAAGGTGTGTAACCTGCCATTAACGGTGATATATCGCGAACAAAACAACGCAAAGTTAAGCAAAATTTTTGATACAAGACACCCCAACATTCAAATGGTTGAAAAGCGTGATACTTCCGCCATGAGGAAAATGCTGAAATCTATCAATGAAAACAGGGTGCTTGTTGTTCTGCTTGACCAACGAGACCACACCAGTGGAACGCCTATCGAATTTTTCGGGCAAAAAGCCATGCTTCCAACTGCTATGGCACGAGTTGCAATTAAATCGCAGGCAACAGTCTTTGCTTGCAGGGCAACGGCATCGAAGTTTGAAATATCGTGCGATCAAGTGCTTGATGCGAAACTTTTTGCCAACGAAGTTGAGCTTACAACGGCAATTTTTGCCACATTTGAAAAATGGATTGTGCAAAATCCGACAAACTGGTATTGTTTGACTCACAACATTTGGAAATAACACTTAGAATAACACTGGAAATACAACTTGGAAAATAATTATATGCTTATTACAAAATATCAAAACATCGTGATAAAAATCGGTTCAAGCACGGTTATTTGGCTCAAAGAAAATGGTCTGTTTGAAAACTTCATAACTGATATTACCCGTGTAATGAAATTTGCCAAAGTAACGCTGGTAACATCGGGGGCGATTGCCACAGCAAGAACAATTCTTAACATGCCAAAACCAACGGAAGTTGCACAAAAGCAAGCACTTTCTTCCATTGGTCAAATTCATTTAATGCAGGAATACATTGCAGGCTTTGCAAGGCATTCAACCAAAGTTGGACAAATTTTATTGACAAAAAACGATATATCAAACGCACAATCGCTTTTAAACCTTCACGCCACACTGAACGCACTTCGGGAAATGAATGCTATACCAATTTTGAACGAAAACGATGCAATTTCAACCGATGAAATTAAAGTTGGCGATAACGACACCTTGGCTTCCCACATTGCACGGGCTGTGAATGCAGATTTGCTGATAATTCTGACAGATGTCAACGGCGTTTATGATTCAAACCCAAACACAAATCCAAACGCAACGCTGATAGTTCAAACAAACGGCATTAAGGAACAGGAAGCTGGCGATGTTTCAACGGAGTTTGGCTCTGGTGGAATTGAAACGAAAATTCGTGCAGGAAATTTTGCAATTGCAAACGGATTTCACGCAATAATTACAAACGGCAGAAAGGTTAATTCCATTACAACAATTGAACAAGGCAATTGCACGGTTTTTTGTGAATAGGGTGGTGTTGTTGAGCAAGATTCAACGCAAAGATTTATCTTGAAGTAAAAAACAAATCTTGCTTTTTAAAAAAACAATGGTTACTACGAAAAAACGAATTTAGCCAAAGCAAATGTTTCAATTTTTGAAGAAGAACAAGAAACTGTCAGAAAGAAAATCCGCAAGAACCGTTGCAAAAATTTCGGATTACAACTCCCTTGCTTTCATTGAAAAGCTTATGAAAGATGTTCTTAAATGGAAAGTTATTTCCGCATTAATCCTGATTTCTGTCGCAATTTTCTATTACGTATGCCATTCTAATAATGCCCTTTATTCTGAAAATTTCATCGCAGAAATTGAAATTGACGGGGTTATTGAAACGGATAAGTTTCGCTCGGAAGCATTGAAAGAACTTGCAGATGATAAAAACCTTAAAGGTGTGTTTTTGAAAATAAATTCCCCCGGCGGAACAATTACAGGCAGTGAAATTCTTTATAAGGAAATAAAAAAACTTTCAGCAAAAGTTCCCGTTTATGCTTTGATATACGATCTTGGGGCATCAGGAGGTTACATGACGGCACTTGGTGCAACGAAAATCTATTCGCATGAAACATCAATCACGGGTTCAATTGGTGTGCTTATGCAAACTCTTCAATTGGAGGAACTCTCCAAAAAAGTTGGCGTGAAAATGAAGGTTTATCGCTCTGTTCCGTTTAAAGCTCAACCAGATTCCTTCGAAAAAACAAGCCCAGAAGTTGACGAATACATGCAAACATCAATTGATGAAAGCCACAAGTTTTTCGCAAACCTTGTTGCAAAGGAACGCAAACTTACACCGGAAGAAACATTTAATGTTGCAAATGGGAAAATATACATGGGGTCGGAAGCTCTTCGTTTGAAGTTGATCGATGGAATTTCCGAAGAACACGCAGTGAAAGCGGCACTTGTGAAAAAAGTTGGAAAACTTGAATTTGAGGAAATTTCCCTTAGAGAGGAAGAAGACGAAGGATTTGTGAGTCAAATAATTGATGATATTCTTGCAAAAAAACGCAAGGAGTCGTCAAAATCACAAGTTATGGCAATAATGAAAATATAATATTATAAATATGAACAAACCACGCACAAACAACAGAAATTCAAATTTCAAATCAAAAGAAGGTTCACGAGACGGTCGCAGCAATTTCAAAGAACGCCGCAGTTCTGACGGCAAGCCCTTCAAAAACGACAGATATCCCCGCAAAGACGGCGAAAGAACAGACAGAACCGAAAGAACAAATGCACCAGTAAATTCAACAACAAAAGGGAAGGATGTTAAAAAAGACGCAGTAAAATTTGACCTTACCAAAATTAAACTTAAAGGCAGGAAAATTCTTTGCTCGTTTGTAATTTTGCCATCAAGCGATTTTGAATTTACAATGGATACCTTGCAGGATATTGCCTCGGAAGATATCGCAAACATCGTAATTTCCATTCCAACGGAAGCATTTTCTTCAACTGTGCAGTATATTGAGGAAAATATGCAAGATGTCAAAGATCGCTTCACATTCGCATCATATTACCCAAAAGCAAGCGAATTTCAAGTTCATAACAATGCGTTCAAAATTGCAAAAACCGAAAGCGATATCTTCTTCGCAACCAACTCCGCAATGCTTTCAAGGGAATACGCAATTGAAATTCTTCGCAAATATTTATCCCGTGAAAATTCCGTTGCCGTTGTGCCAACTATATATAACCAATCGTGTGAAATTCAAAAATATTGCATGAGGTTCCCCTCGTTACTCACAAAAATTAAATGTATGCTTGGTTGTAAAAAAACAACAGCAAAGCTTTGCATGATGGAACGAGGCAATGTTGGATACTACAAAATTCACAGAACGGATATCAGTCTTTCACAGTCGCTTTTCGTGAACAGCTCAATCTTCAAAACAATTGGAATGTTCCCAAAATGCCGTGATGCTAACTCCGCATTATACTCATTCTACAAAAAATTGAGCAAGCACGGAACAACGCTATTTGTTCCAACTTCAAGGTTTATCGAAATTCAACCACGCAAGGCGAAATCTTGCCTGTTTTCACGCATGTGCTATTTTTTGAAAAATGTATTTTAACACAACCGCACTTCAACGCAAGCATTTCAAGGAAATTGAAAAAATGAAAACCTCCAACACAAGAATATTTCTTGTGGGAATGATGGGCAGTGGAAAAAGCACAATTGGAAAAGTTCTTGCCCAAATTTCCGGAAGGAAGTTCGTTGAAATGGACGAATTGATTGAAGCAGAAGCGGGAATGACTGTAAAGGAGATTTTTGCCATACACGGTCAGCCACACTTTCGCCGAATGGAAAAGGCTCTTTTAACTGCAATTTGCCAAAACGGCGAAACTTCAAATGCAATAATTTCCTGCGGTGGCGGAGTTTTCGCAAACGAGGAAAACATTTCGCTAATTGCATCGTGTGGAATTTCAATTTTCCTGAATGTTAATTCACGGGTCCTTGAAGAACGCCTTCAAAACGATGCAAAGCGTCCGTTAATCAACGCACCGCAGTCAATTTCGAAAATCCTCACAGAACGCATACCGTTTTATACACAGGCAAACATTATGGTTGACCTGCAATCCCACAACTTGGAGAACAACACTTCAAAGACCCTTGACGAAATTTATAAACACCTTCCATGATTAGGATATCGAATATGGAATCAAAAATTCGAATTCTTTCCTATACAATTCTTGTTGCGGTAATTATTCTAATTTTGCGAATTTTATTCATAAACTCTGTTGGCATGTATGAATACTGGACAAGGCACAACATTCCAAACAAAGACCTAATGCTTCGCCACAACATTGTTGACAGAAACAACAACATTCTTGCAATCAGTGTTCCGGCTTATGAATTTCACATAAACCCCGCTTTCATAATTGATATTAACACGGTAATTGCCAAAATTCGTGATATTTTCCCAGAACTTGACCAAGCAAAGCTTCACGAACGCTTGAAGGGGGAGTCTAACGGGTGGTTTTTAATTAAGGATAACATATCGCCCATTCAAAAGAAAAAAATTATTGATAGTGGAATTGAAGGAGCATTTTTCCGTGAATATTACACACGGTTTTATCCATACGGCAACACATTTTCGCACATAGTTGGGCATACATCAAAAATTAACGCAAACGAAGAAGGCGTGAAAGGTTCTGAAAAACAGTTTAATCAATTACTTTTAAAGCAAGAGGTTCAACTTTCACTTGATGCCATGGTTCAAAGTATTGTGCGTGAAAATTTGTTGAAGACTCTTGAAAAATTTGAGGCAAAAGGTGCAATGGCTATTATTGTAGACCTTGAAACTCGTGAAATAATTGCATCGGTTTCCCTGCCAGATTTCAACCCAAACGAAAAATATGAACCAAATTCACCTTCTTATGTCAACCAGCCATTTTCTTCCGTTTTCAACCTTGGTTCCGTGTTTAAGGTTTTCACAATTTCCCTTGGGCTTCAAAACGGTTTCAAGCCAACTCAAATAATGCACCTGCCACTTTCAATTCCTGTGAACAAGGATTTCTCCGTCAGAGACGACCACCGTTCACGAGACGAAATGACATTGGAGGAGATCCTCGCCTTTTCTTCAAATGTCGGCGTTGCGTTTGTTGTGCAGAAAGTTGGTTTTGAAAAACAACGGCAATTTTATGAGGATATCAAAATGTTTGAAAAGCCAATTGTTGAGCTTCCAAAAGGGGAAATTGCAAAACCGATTTTCAAAAAAGGCAAATGGCGAGACGACATGCACTACACGCTTTCATATGGTTACGGAGTCTCCATTTCGCCAGCACATTTCATTCAAATGGCGGGCGGGCTTGCCTATGATGGTAAGGTTTCAAGCCTCACGCTGCTTAAAGGTGGTAATGCAAATGGTGGTAATGCAAGGGGAAATAAAGACAGGCAAATTCTTCCAAACCAAAGCATTCTTGACCTTCAACAAATGCTTCGTTCTGTTGTGCAAATTGGAACGGCACGCAGAGCAACAATTAATGGATATTCCGTTTGCGGCAAAACCGGGACATCGGAAAAATATGACCCTGCAATTCGTGGGTGGTCTGACAGAAAAAAGTTCCTGTCGTTTTTCAGTGTATTCCCGTGCCATATTCCAAAATATGCAATGTATATTGCCCTTGATGAACCCTCAACTTCCAACGCTGCGTTTTTGCAGGCAAGTAACACCGTTGTGCAAACATCGTCTGATATCATTAAAGTTGTGGCACCAATTCTTGATATCAAACCAGATAACCTGCCGGAGGTTACTCCGGAAGTTGTTCCAGCAGTTGATCAGACCGGCGTTCAATTGGCAGAACCTGTTCCAGAATCTTTGCCTGCGGAAAGTTCCCAAACCACACAACAAAAGCCCGCACCTTCATTGGATAAATCTGCGAAATTGCGTTAATATACCCTTCAAGTTGCGTTTGAATTTCTGGCGTGATTGATGGGCTTTGAGTTTTGTAGTCAAGAATGACAATTTCATTTTCGCAGAAATAAAGTGCATCAATGCGAAGAATTTTCCCGTTAAATGTAATTGAGTGTTCTTTTTTTATCGCAATTGGTTGAAATTCCTTTGCAAGCATTGCCTCAATTGCCTCCACATTTGCTTTGATTTCCGTGAATAATGTTTCAAATTCAACGCCACGGTGTTCTGCTATTGCATAGAATTGAAGGAAATCGTGAAATTGTGGGTTGGTCTGGCTTTTTTCAAAAATGGCGTGAACAAATGTTCCAAATGTTTCGCCGAAGTTTGTTTCAGCGGTGGAATCACCCTCAATAACGGTGGAAATTATCGGCTGTTCAACCGTGATAACCTCAACCTCATCATCGCTGAATGTTTCAAGGGCGTTGCCATCGGTTTGTGCATAGTTTGCCCTTGTAAAAAAGCCATCTGTGGAATTTTCAACAAGGTTTGATGGCAGTTTGTTTAGCGAACCGCTCAAGGACGAGTAAAACGATTCAATATCCCCCCCGTGAGCAAAAGAAGCGATGCAGTAAAAACCAAAGGCGGAGCGTGAAATTGCAACATAGCACAGGCGTTCGCCTTCGTTTTTTTCGAAAGCTTTGTTTTCGTCAAGAACTTCTTGCATTTTTTGCCCTCGTTTTTTTTGCGACGATGTGTGTAAAACTACGCCAGATTGCACCGAAACGCTTTTGCTTCTAAATGCCGTGCCGTGTGCTTCAATGTATATCACAATTGGATATTCAAGCCCCTTTGAAGCGTGAACTGTTGTGCATGTGACACAATTTGTTGTAACGCCTTTTATTGCGTGCCTTGTTTTTGATGCCTCAAATTCTTGGATAAATGTTATTGGGCAATATTGTTCAATGCTTGCGGTTGTTTCAATGAATGCTTCAAGAATTGTTTGCTCTTGATTGGAATATTTGTTTGAATATTGAATGAAAAGTTTTTTGAGGAATATATAAACACCTTGCGTAAGCAAAATTTTGCGGTGTTCTTCCACAAATTCACGCACAATGGGAAATTGTTCAAGAATTTCCTTGCACGGGGTGGAATGTTCAAACGATTTTTCAAAATCGGCTTCATTAATGTTAAAAATTGGGCTTTTGAGTAGTGAATAAATTGCAAGGGTATCTTCTTCAATAATGCACAGCTTTAAACAGGCGATGAAATCTAACACGCAAAACGATTGCTTGAAATCGATTTTATCATTAAACGATGCGGGAATTTTTGCCTGAAAGAACTGATTTTTAAGGGCATCAATCACTTTGGGAGTCCTCTTCTTCAACAAAATTGCAAAATCGCTTGGTTCAAGAATTTTATTTTTAAACTTTTCGTGGAAAATTCGCTTTCCAACCAAAGATTGCACAATTTCGACCGCTTTTTTTGCAATTTCAACTTCTTCCTCTTCAATTTTTTGATTCACGCCAATAATTTCAACAAAACCATCGTTGTTTTCAAAGCTTGAAATGTGCGGGTGTTGTTGGTCAAGAAATGATAGATTATTAATAACATCAAGAACGGGCTTTGTGGTTCGATAGGAAGTCGTAAGGAAATCCTTTTCTAAAATGTGGGAGTATTTGTCATAAACTTGCTTCATCATACCAGATTCCGCCCCTTGAAATGAGTAGATCGTCTGCTTGGTATCGCCTACTATAAAAAGGGAAGCGTCAACCATTCCACACGAGGCAATTTCGTCTATGAATGGGTAAAGAACACTCCACTGTTGTTGGTTGGTATCTTGTGCTTCATCAACTAAAATGTGTGTAAATTTACTGCCAAACTTGAAAATTGCGAAATCTTTAAGTTCGTCATCTTGCAGAATATGCAGTGCCTTGTGAATTAAGTCGTTGAATGTGTATTTTCTTAACTGGCATTTGGTTTTTTCAATTATTCCAACAACATCGCTTGCAATTGTGTTCAATGCGTAACATAATTCAAAGGTTGAAATATCCTTCACGCTTTCCTGCGACTTTTTAAGGAACTCCTTGTAAATTATATAATCCGCATTTTTCTTAGTAGACCTCCCCGCAATTTGGCACAACTCCTCAAAATCATCGATGGAAGTTTCGTCAATTACTTGGGTTACATACCGCTTTTCAATTGCAAGAATGCGTGGAAGGGCATCTTCCAAAACTTTTCCACCAACTTCTTGTAACATTTGTGATGGAATATTTTGCAGAACATCTTTGATAGTCTCCATTTTTTTCGTTGAAGCAATTTGTGCCGTTGAAGAACTTGAAGTTACCTCAAAAATTTCGCAGATCCGCCCAAGCCTTGCCTCCTTATTTACATGCAACTTGTGATATCCCTCCAAAATACCTTCAATTATTGAAGAACATTCCGATGGAGAAATTCGAAATTGTGAAATAAAGCCATTAATGGAATCGTTTTTTAAGCAAGCCCTTTCAATTTCTGTAAGAAGTTCGAAATCGGAATCAACGATGGTGTAATCGTATGGCATTTCAAGTTCGTGTGTGAAAGTATCAATGATTTCCTTACAAAGGGAGTGGAATGTTACAATTTTTGGCAAAGCTTTTAAGTTGGGAATTTCTCTTTGAAGGCGTGTTTGCATTTCGTCCCTGCCGGCATTTGTGAATGTTATGCACAAAATGGAAGAAGGCAAAAACCCAGCTTCAATAATGCCTTTAATGTGCTGAACAATGCTGTATGTTTTGCCGGAACCAGCATTGGCGATAATCATCTTGCTTTTTATTTTTGATAAGGCTTTATCCATAGAAAATACTATTATTCAATAATGAACGAATTAGAACAGTTTGAATTTACAAAACAAGAAGAAATTAACATTGAGGAAGTGGTATCCGAAATTTCAAAGGTTGTTTGGGAATTTGTTGCCAGCGGAATTAAGGGAAATGTTGAAAGACAGGTGACAATTCTGGATATCATTTCCCAAATGATCGGCAACCAGCGTTCAACCCTTCTTCACTTTGCAATTACAGGTATTACAAAAATTGATGGAACGGTTAAGCTTCAAACAAATGAAGGTTCAATTGCACAAACTTCCGTTGATTTCCTAGAAAACCTTTTACAAAAACAGGTGGAATATTTCGAAGCAAATCTTCCGCAAGCATTTGAACTTCGTGCAAAAGTTATGGAATTTTGCCTTGGTGTGAATGATGGCGTTGAAATTAATTCCCCCGAAATTGATTCAATTGATAAGAAAATGCTTGACTAATTAAATAGGGTAATTTTTCAAGGTGTATATCTATTTAGGAATCGTATGTCGATAACACTACCAATATACATGGACTACCAGTCAACTACTCCGGTTGACCCTCGCGTTGCTGATATCATAAACACTGAAATGCGTGAAGGCTTTGGAAATCCTCACTCGAAAAGTCACTCATTTGGGTGGACTGCCGAAGAAAAAACTGAAATTGCTCGTAAGCAAGTCGCTTCTGTAATTAACGCAAACGAAAAGGAAATAATTTTCACATCAGGGGCGACTGAATCCAACAATATTGCAATTTTAGGCATCGCCGAATTTTACGGCAACCAAGAACGCAACCACATTATTACCCTTGAAACAGAACATAAATGCGTGATTAACGCCGTGCGTCATCTTTCAACAAAGGGTTTTGATGTCACATTTCTGCCCGTTCAACAAAATGGAATTGTGGATATTGAACTCCTCAAAAAAACCATAACACCAAAAACGCTACTTGTTTCAATAATGGGTGTGAATAACGAAATTGGAGTAGTGCAACCTCTTGAAGAAATTGGCAAACTTACCCGTGCTAATGGAACATTTTTCCACACAGATCTTGCCCAAGCCTTTGGCAAAATCACAATTGATGTTGAGGCAATGAACATTGATATTGCATCAATTTCATCGCACAAAATTTATGGACCAAAAGGCGTTGGTGCCATGTATCTTCGCAAAAAACCAAGGGTGCGCCTTCTTCCGCTTTTTCAAGGTGGCGGTCAGGAAAGAGGGCTTCGCTCTGGCACATTGCCAACTCCGCTTGTTGTTGGGTTTGGTTTGGCATCAGAAATTGCCAAAAACGAAATGGAGGCGGATAATGCTCGCATCAGCAAACTTGCACAAAAAATGAAAAGCGAAATTCTTTCGATGGAAGAAACCTACCTTAACGGCGACGAACACCAACGCATTGCCGGAAATTTGAACATTTCCTTCGCATTCATTGAAGGGGAATCTATGTTAATGTCAATTTCTGACCTTGCCGTTTCGTCCGGTTCGGCGTGTACATCTGCCAGCTTGGAACCATCGTATGTAATCCGCGCGTTAGGAGTTTCCGAAGAACTTGCACACACTTCAATTCGCTTTGGAATTGGAAAATTCACAACCGAAGAAGAGGTTGATTACGCAATCGCCCTTGTGAAAAGCAAAGTTGCCAACCTGCGTGAACTTTCGCCTCTGTGGGAAATGCACCAAGAGGGCATTGATATTTCATCAATTAAGTGGGACGAGCATTAGTATGGCGATAAAATGGAGCATTGTTGAAGCAATTGGCACTTGGTTCAGTGGAATAATTACCGCTGGAACTTTACTGTTTATGTATGTGCAATACCACAACGATAAAAAGGAGAGATTGGAGAAGGAGGAGCGGGACAAAGCATATGAATTCTTACAAGAACAATTACTTCTTATCGACACAAGTATGAATAGCTTATTTAACATTCAAGACGAACAAATGAGCGCTATATTGGAAACTCCACAAAGATTGACAGACTACAATGCAGACTTAAAACTGCTTTCACAAATAGCAAATGCAATGGGTAATGGTATAAAGCTTTTCAAAGAGCAAGATTTGATGAGAGGTGGGATATTAGAATTGAAATTTCTTGCTTCATCAACATACAAAGCGTCTAGCTGTTATGAACACTTTAAAGAGCCGTCCCATACACTTAATAAGTTGCTTAGAGAGTTACGCGAAAAAAAATGACCTACCTTGACCACAACGCAACCACGCAAATTGCATCAATGTGCAGACTTTCTCTCCTTTCGTTCAATGTGATGAAAATACATCGGCACGGCGATTATTCCAAGGCAGAATGTCATAAAAAGACCAAAAACGGCGTATATCATAATTTTTTCAATAAAATGAACAGATTAATTATAGTAAATAGCAAAATACACAAAAGTGCGATATCAACAATGTATGCCAACGCCAAAATATTCATTGGTATGGTAAGGTTTGCGGAAATTCAACCAGTTAAAGACACGAAAACCACAGTCAAAACCGTGAATAGCATCTTAAAAACACCAATTTCTTCCTTAATTTTATCGTTATCCATCAAAATATAATTGCTTTTATATAAAAATCATATTGCTTTGTTTGTATTTGTCAAACAAATTTTGATGCCACATTTATATTGAATTACCAAAATGACCCACATTGACCAAATTTACCTTGACCACAGCGCAACCACACAAATTGCACCGGAAATTTTGCAGAAAATGAACGAAATTTATGCGTTGGGCTTTTTGAACCCTTCTTCGGTGCATAAATCTGGGAAAATTGCGAAAAAACACCTTTTGGAAGCCAAAAACCGCATTTTAAAGGCGTTAAACTGCCAAAATCCCTCAAATTACGACATAATCTTCACATCATCAGGCACGGAAGCCAACAACCTCGCACTTCATGGGAAAAACTTCCAACGCTCGCCGTTTGAACATGAATCTGTTCGAAATTTGCCAAATGGAAGAGATTTTTGTAGAGATTTTGGCGGTGAAATTGCTGAAAACTGCGAATTTTCGTCAATTATCTGGGCAAATAACATTACGGGCGTTGTAAATGATGTCGAAACCCTCAAAAAAACCAAATTCCTTCACACGGATGCCGTCCAATTCGCAGGAAAACGCAAAATTGACCTTTCCAGCGGCAAAATTGATGCAATTACTATTTCTGGGCATAAAATTCACGCTCCGCATGGGGTTGCCTGCTTGGTTTTTAGGAAATCCTATCCAATTTTGCCAATTGTGGTGGGCGGTTCGCAAAACGAAAGCCTTCACGCAGGAACCTACAATCTGCCGGCGATCGTCGCCATTTCGCACGCTGTTGAAATGGTCAATTGCGATGAATATTTGGAAAAATATCAGTTTCACACACAAAAATTGAGGCAAAAACTGGAAGATTTCGTGCGTGAAAACGGCGGAATTGTTGTTGGTAAGGAATTCGACCGCATATCAAACACATCGTGCATTGCAAAAGTTGGAGTTCCAAGCACGGAACAATTGATGATTTTTGACCAAAACAACATTTGCGTTTCGGTTGGTTCGGCGTGCAGTGCGGGAGTTGTTTCAAAATCGCCAACTCTGAAAGCAATGGGTTTGAGCGATGAAATCGTCTCTTCCGTTGTGCGTGTAAGTCCTGGACTTTCAAACAAAGAAAGGGAAATTGACGAATTTTGCAGGGTTTGGAAGGGGATTTAGCAGGTGTTATGAGTGAGATTTTTGAACTTGAAAGTGTTAAACTTGAAATACTTCACCTTGAAAAAGCGTTGCTTTCAAACGAAGTGCGAAGAAATGTGGAGGCGTTGAGCGAATTAATTGCGGACGATTTTATTGAATTTGGGAAATCTGGAAAGGTGTGGAATAAGGGTGATGTTTTGGCAAGCCTTCCACTGGAAAATGAAATTCAGTATGAAATTGCGAATTTTCGTGTGACTTTTGAAACATCAAGCATTGTGTGCGTGGAATATCAGTTAAGCGAAGATGGGGAAATTTCATTAAGGCGATCAATTTGGAAATTTATTGACGAACGCTGGCAGATGGTGTTGCACAAGTGCGTTTAGCTCACCTTCTTTCCAATGAGCGAATACGATTTTCGTGGTCGGTAATTTTGCTTTCTGCTGAATCGTAGCGACGCTCCATATTATCAAGCTTTATATCAATTTTTGCGATTGAAACGGTGAGGTCTTTGTATGAGTTATATGCAGAAAAGAACGCTCCAATCAATGCAAGAAAAATTATTGGTAATGATGGTAGGATTGCATACTTAACAAACTTGTCCCAAGTTGTTTCCTTGTTTTGTGAAATTTGCATGCCAAATTGAACGCTTGGTCGATTTTGTTCCGCTTGCATTTCTTTCATAACCTCCGCCGCAACTTCTTGCGTTGTTGGAATGTGTTTGTTTTCTGGCATAATCCGTTTTTCATCTATAAACAAATTATAAACATTAAATTTGCCTTTGTCAAGCGGTTATTTTATCAAGCAATCACTTTGTATCAACCACCGAAAAACACAATCCAAGTTGAAGTTAGAACGACGCCAATCAGGGAAATTGGAAGGAAAACTTTCCAACCAAGACGCATCAGCTGGTCGAATCTGTAACGAGGCAATGCCGCCCGCACCCAAACGAAAAAGAACAATACTGCAACAATTTTTATAACCATCCAGAAAAATGGAGGGATAAACGCCAAAGATTCGCACGGAGCAAGCCACCCACCAAGGAACAAAAGTGCGGTGAAAGCAGACATCATTATCATATTTGCATATTCCCCAAGAAAAAACGCCGCAAAACCCATTGATGAATATTCCGTGTTGAAACCTGCGACAAGTTCGGCTTCGGCTTCGGGAAGGTCAAACGGGTGACGGTTGGTTTCGGCTAAAATGGAAATCAGGAATATCACAAACAAAGGAAACAAAGGCAAAATGAACCAGTGGTTTTTTTGTGCGTGAACAATTTCGCCAATATTTGCACTGCCAGATAGCATTAAAACGCAGACGATTATCAACCCAAGCGAAACTTCGTATGAAATCATTTGACTAGCCGAGCGTATTGCCCCAAAAAATGGATATTTAGAACCGGAAGCCCAACCAGCGATTATTATTCCATAAACACCCAGCGAAGAAATTGCAAGAAGGTATAGAACACCAAAGTTCAAATTCGCCAAAGCTCCGTTTTCAAACATTGGAATAACTGCCCAAGCGAGCAGGGCTAGGAGAAAGGTTATCATTGGAGCAAGCAAGAAGGGGTATTTATCCGCCTTGTTTGGAATTACGATTTCTTTGAGTAAAAGTTTAAGACCATCAAGCAATGGTTGTAAAAGACCAAAAGGTCCATTCACCGCGGGCCCCGTCCTAAATTGCATAGCAGCAATAACCTTGCGTTCAAAAAGGGTTAAATAAGCAACACAACCAAGTAGCAAGCCAATTGTTATGCCAATTTGAAGAATATTTTCCAGAATAAAATTCAGCATTTTTTCAGTTTAAATGTTTTTGTATCAATGAATAAACCATTTTTATATTTCAAGAAATTCTTTTTGGTTGTGGTGGAAAATTATAGCATTACTCCGCAAAACTCTTGCTTCCAC
>CANCKZ010000002.1 GCA_947378695.1 Rickettsiales bacterium | reverse complement strand
TCAATTATGCCAACAAGACCGTCCGAAAACACAACAACCCTGTGCCATTCTGTCTTTTCACGAGCTTCGCTTGAATTTTTGTCCTTCCATTTTTCAGATGTAGCAAGCGAAAATGTTGCAATCTTTTTGCCGTCCTGAGTTGAGCGAATTACTGGGTCGCCACCAACATTTCCAAGTAATATAACCTTATTTATTGACATAAAACACAAAAACCTTTTTCATTAAAAGGAAATGATTTTTTATTAAGTCAAGTTTTTTTATGAATTTAAAAAAATTCTTGCAATTATGGGTTGTTGGTTTTGAAAAAAGTAATATATATAATGAAATTTTATTCTTGACTTGTAAAACCCTTAAATCTTAAATGTTCTAGAATAAAAAATTTTCATAAACAGTATGTCATACCAAGCAAAATTAAAAGAAGATAAAGGTCTTGTTAAAATCTTTGAATGTATTATTTCCGGCTTTGAAGTTGGAAAGCAAACAGAATTAGAGCTTAACAAACTACAAGAAAACTCACATTTGAAGGGTTTTCGCAAAGGAAAAGCACCAATGTCCGTTATTCAGGACGCCTACTTCGGCAAGGTCTACTTTGATATCGTGAACAAAGAAGCGAACAAATGTATCGCAAACATTGCACAAGAAAATAAATTGAACTTGGCATCGTCTCCAAAAGTTGAACTTGACGCTGAATCAAGCCTTCCTGCTGACCGCAACACCGCAAATATCCGTGATATCACAATCACAATTACATACGAAGTTTTCCCTGAAATTCCTGCGTTTGATTTCTCAAAAATCACACTTGCAAAAGTTGCCGCAAACATTACAGATGCCGACCTTGAAGAAGAGCTTGCAAAATTGGCGAAAAATATGTCAACAAACGAACCAAAAGCGGAAGGTTTGGCAATTGAAAACGGCGATGTTGCAATTATTGACTTTGCAGGATACGAATCCGATGTTGCATTTCCGGGTGGAACTGCGAGCGATTACCGTCTTGAAATTGGTTCAAAATCTTTCATCGAAGGTTTTGAGGAGGGTCTTGTTGGAGCAAAAGTTGGCGAAGAAAGAAGCCTTATGCTTAAATTTCCAGAGGAATACCACGCTGAAAATCTTGCTGGCAAACCGGTTGAATTTAAGACAAAAATCAAGGAAATTCTTGCGTCAATCCCTGCTGAACTTAACGATGAGCTTGCGAAAAAATATGGATTTGAAACTCTTGACCTTCTGAAAGCTGACATGAAAAAATCAATTTCTGAAAACTACGAAAACGCTTACAAGGCTCGTCAAAAAGACACTCTTTTCAACCAAATGAAAGAACATTTAAGCTTTGAAGTGCCTGCTTCAATTCTTGAACGCATAACAGTTGGCGAAGATGCAATCGCAGATTCTTCAATTCAGGACGCAAGACTTAGCGTTTTCCTTATGCAGTACGCAAAAGAAAACAGCATAACAGTTTCGCAAGAAGATTTCGCAATGTATGTTGAATCAATTGCAAGAATGTATGGTCAAAGTCCGAAATCTTTGCTTGGATTTTACGAAAAAAACGAGCAAATGCGTGAATCAACAATGAACAGCATTTTTGAAAACAAAATTTTCGAAGCACTTTATGACGCAGTTCCTGCAACAGCAAAAGTTGTTTCAAAGGTGGAGCTTGAGGAAATTCTAAAACCTGCACCTGCATCAGAAGCAATTGATGCGTAGTTGATATGGACGGCTCTCTTTTTAGTTTTCCGAGTGAAAAAGTTGAGCCGCCCGTTTCGATGGCGTTTGAAAAAAAAGAGGTTTTCGCCAATGAGAACCTTGCTTTTCTTTCGCTTTTTAAGGAAAATATTCCACACCACTGCCTGTTAATTTCAGATATCTACTCATTTCAAGGCAACAAAGTTCTGCTGGAATTTTTATCGTTTAAGCACCAGAAATCGGTGCAAGAAATTATCGCCCACCCAGATTTCCTCTTCTATACAGAATTCGCACAAAGGCAATGCCCAATTAAGGTTGAGGACGCTCGTGACATAATTTCCTTCGCACAAAATACGGGTTTTTCCGGCACAAAAGTGATAGTCATCAACAAAATTGAGGAAGCCACACCAAGTGCTTTGAACTGCCTGCTGAAAATTGTTGAAGAACCGCCTGCCAATACTTTTTTTTATTTTATATACTCCAACGAAAAGCGACTTCCTGCGACCGTTCGCTCCCGTGGAGTGATTTTGCACGAAAATATTTCAACGGAGGACAACTTTTTCAAGCTAACAAAATTTTTTGAGGAGCAATCCAATTTCCAAATTTTCACGCAATCGGGCTATAATTTCCACATTTACCGCAAAATGCTTGCCGTGCAAAGTTTCTCGTTTTTTCAAGTCAAAAAAAAGCTTGGGGAAAAACTTGACGAAGAATTTATTGAGCAAACTCAGGTTTTTTTGGAAAAAACCCTCAACAGAATGGCGACTCTTGCGAAAAATTTCGAAGAAATGCACGAAATCCATCAAATTATGCAACGCCTTTTGTTTTTGCGAAAATCGGTTGAGACCCTTAACACCAATAAACAACTGGCTTTAATGGAAATTGCTGACAGCATTCACTTTATTTTACAGAAAAAACCCGCTGTATGAACATATTATTTTTCCTTTTGCTGGCGTTCAATGTTCATGCTGAAATTCGCAGCGACCTCAAAGAGCATATCCCAGAAGGCATTGTTATAACAAACGAGGCTTCAAGTCAAATGCAACTTGACGAAATTCTTGGACGCATCGCCCAAATGACAAGCCGTGACAAACTTGACAGCATTCTTGAAAAAGCGGCGTCAAGCAAAGATTCCATTCAAAAACGCAAAACAAAAATGGTAATAATTGACGCAGGGCATGGCGGAAAAGACCCCGGAACGACCGGCATAATGGGCACAATTGAAAAAGAATTGACGCTTCAATACGCAATTTTGCTTGGAAAAAGCCTGAAAAACATGGGGTATAATGTGCTTTTGACTCGCCAGTCGGACTCCTACCTCACTCTCGTTCAACGCAGAAAGTTCGCACAGGAATACAAGGGTTCGCTAATGATTGCAATTCACGCAGATTCGGCGGAAAATCTTGATGCTCGTGGAATTTCGTTCTACACGCTTTCGAATGAGGCCTCGGATAGTATCGCAAAAATGCTCGCCGAAAGTCATTCAAGCGAGGACATAACCTTCAAAACCACCGCAAAAGACGAAATGGTGAAAACCGCCTTGATTAACATTGCACAGACTGCGACGATTTCTCGCTCGGAATATTTCGCACAAATTTTGGTGGGAAATTCGGAAAAAAACAAGCTTTTCGTGATTCCTCGCCCCCACAGGCGTGCCGGTTTTGCGGTTCTTAAAATGCCCGATGTGCCTTCCGTTCTTATTGAGCTTGGCTTTTTGTCTAGCCCGGAAGAGGAAATTCTTCTGCGTTCGCAGGTTTATCGCAACACAATTATTGACACAATCAGTCAATCTATCGATCAATTTTTCGGCGTGGAGGAATAAAATTTCACAATTCACTGAATTTTTTAAGAGCGCAAAAGTTTTGTTGCGAGATGTGGTGAAATATGCGAAAAATGGTTTGTGGAGTTGCTGAAATTAATGCGGATTTGGATGTAAAAGCTGGTTGGAGTGAAAACTAAAAGTAATGCGGAAGTGTCTTTGGTGAAAGCTTATTTTGTGGAGTTTTTCAGACTTTACTTTAATTGCAAGGTGTTTTAGGTAAAAACCTCATGCCAAAATTTTCAAAAACTTTGCTATCAAAAGCTTGGCGTGAGATATCAGAAATAATTAGTTTTGCAACGCTTGGAATGACAAAATTGGTGTTTTTGCGGCAAGAACATCGTCGCATTTTTTCCTAAACAAATTGCGTGGAGCCGAAAGGACTTCCTCAGGATTTGTCTTAGCAGTTTCTGCGATTTCAACCATAACACGAATGAAATCGTCAAGAGTTTCCTTGGATTCGGTCTCGGTTGGTTCAATCAACATCGCGCCACTCACAACAAGCGGGAAGAATGTTGTCATTGCGTGAATACCGTTTTGTAGCAGGTACTTTGCGACATTTGTCGTGGAAATACCAGATGCTGCTTTCTGAATTTTATCGGAAAATAGGCACTCGTGCATGCAGAATGGGTTGGATTTTGCGTCAAAATATGGTGCAAAATAGTGGTTTTTCAATTTATGATATATGTAGTTTGCGGATAGCACGGAATCCTGTGCAACATCAACAAGACCATCAGCACCAGTTGAGACCATGTAAGTCAATGCGCGAACCATAACTAAAAATTGCCCATAAAAGCCTTTGATTTTGCCAAAAGCAAGAGGATCTTCCGAAATAACACTGAAAACACCGTCTTTTTCGATGATTTTTGGCGTTGGCAAGTGCGGTGCAAGTGCGTCACACACTGCGATTGGACCACATCCCGGACCACCACCACCGTGAGGCGTGGAAAAAGTTTTGTGCAGATTGAAGTGCATAACATCTACGCCAAAATCTGCGGGTTTAATTTTCCCAACAATGGCATTAAAATTCGCACCGTCACAGTAAAACATTCCGCCAACTGAGTGGATAAGGTCGGCAATTTTTTTGACATTTTTCTCAAAAAGACCGCATGTGCTTGGGTTTGTAAGCATCATTCCGGCAATTTGATCGCCATGTTTTGCAATAGCCTCTTCAACTTGTTCAAGATTTGTGAAGCCGTCGCTTGTAATTTGCACGGATATTATATTAAAACCGCACATTGCAGCGGTTGCAGGATTCGTTCCGTGTGCAGATTCAGGCACGATAATATATTTTCTTTGTGGCTGATTTTGAGTTTCAAAATATTTTTTTATGCACATAATGCCGGCAAATTCACCGTGAGCACCAGCCGCAGGCGTAAGCGTTACCGATGGCAAGCCTGTTAATTCTGATAGCCAGTTTTCAAGAACTTTCATCATTCTTAACGCACCTTGTGTGGATTTTTCCGACTGAATTGGGTGAAGATTTGCAAAGCCGGGTAGTCTTGCAACTTTTTCGTTCAATTTTGGATTGTATTTCATTGTGCAAGAACCCAGTGGGTAGAAATTTGCATCAATTGAGTAATTCTGTGTGGAGAGGCGTGTAAAGTGTTTTACAACCTGAGGTTCTGTCATGGTTGGAAGTCCGCAAGTTTTGCGAATTTCCTGACCAATTTTGTTTTTTTTCAGCTCAGGTTCACGAATGTCTGCGCCTTGGAAGTCCGCAAAACTGTATTCAAATGAAATTTTTTCTTCAAATGGTATTGTTATTGCGGACATAAACTATATAATTAGTTGTTAATAGGTTTTTTTACATAAGTTGAAATATCAACACCTGTTGCTTTCATGCCATCTTGAATACCTTTCAAAATTGCTTCTGATGCAAGGCGAAGGTATAGGTCTGATGCTTTTGTTGAGTCATCGTTACCGGGGATTACAAGGTCAACGCCGGCAGGATCTGTGTTTGTATCAACAACGGCAATTGTGCGAATGCCCATTCTGTTTGCTTCTTTGATAGCGATTTGCTCGTGTTGAGCGTCAATTACAAAGATAGCGTCAGGTTTTCCGTTCAATTGACGAATACCACCGATGTTTTTTTCGAGTTTCTCCATGTTGCGCGTCATGCCGATAAGCTCGTTTTTTGTGTATTTCAATGAATCTTCACGGATTTTCTTTTCGTAATCTTCAAGAGTTTTAATTGAAGAGAAAATTGTTTTCCAGTTTGTAAGAGTTCCGCCAAGCCATCTGTGGTTGATGTAATATTGACCACATTCGATTGCGTATTTTTTCACAAGCTTTGAACACTGTGGTTTTGTTCCAACAAAAAGGACTTTTTTGTTTTGTCTTCCAAGGTGGTAAAGTTCAGAAAGAGCACGGTTTAGGTTGTGGTATGTTTTGATAAGGTCAATTATGTAAATTCCCTCTGATTCGCCGTAGATATACGGTTTCATTTTAGGGTTCCAAAACTGTGTTTTGTGGCCATAATGCACGGAGGCATCAAAAAGGTCTTTTATTTCAAAAGCTGAACTATGTTCTTGTTTTGCCATTTATCTCAAATATAATTTTATAATCCAATTAAAGGCAAGTTTTTATTTTGCAAGAATTTTTTCATTTTATTTAAAAAAACATTCTTGTTGAAGCAAAATCGAGTTCTTGCCGTGGGAAATGAATGTGTCGGGGATTGTCTTAACTTCAATGTTTGCCGTGGAAATTTGGTTTTTCACGCACTCTTCAATAATAATTGACGCCATTCCACCAGTGGAATTTTCGTCCCAGATTTCAACGGTTTTCGCCTCATTAATGTGTTTGAGGATTGCTGAATCTAGCGGTTTGAAGAAGAATGGGTCAATAATTGTGTAGTCCCGAAATTTCTCCATTTGCAGGGCAAGTTCAATCATTCTGCCGGAGGTTATCAACAGTTTGTTACTATTTCTTTGCTGAATAACCGTCAATTTATGTGGTGTATATTGAACTTTTTGCATGGTATCGTTGATATTCTCAGGCAAATTCTCGGGCAAATTTTCTTTTGGAATGCGAATGAAAAGTGGCTTTGTGGAGTTAAGCGAATATCGCATTGCACAATCAACGCTTTGCTTCAAAAATGTGTTACAAATTTCAACATTTGGAATAATTCGCAAAAAGGCGACATCAAAAATTCCGTGGTGAGTAGGACCATCTTCGCCTGTCAGACCAGATCTGTCAATAATAAAACGCACGGGAAGTTCTTGAAGGGCGACATCGTGAATTATTTGGTCGTAGGCTCTTTGCAAAAAGGTGGAATATATAAAACAAAAGGGTTTTAAGCCTGCTTTTGCTTGCCCGGCGGAAAATGTCACTGCGTGTTGTTCGGCAATTCCAACATCAAAAAAGCGATTTGGAAATGCGTTTGCGAAGTTTTCCAATGCCGAACCTTGTTTCATAGCAGGTGTGATAGCAGTAATTTCCCCATCAAGTTTCGCCATTTCAACAAGGTGGTTTGAAACGTATCGACTCAAAGAAATGCCTTTTGAACTTGACTGACTGCCGGTTTCAACATTGAATGGGCGAACTCCGTGATATTTATCATCGGCGTTTTCGGCGTGTGAATATCCTTTGCCTTTTTTGGTTATAACATGCAAAAGGACGGGTTTTTTTGCGTTCTTTTTGATGATTTCCAGAATCTCCACAAGGGTTTTAACATCGTGACCATCAATTGGTCCAATATATTCATAGCCCAATTCTTCAAAGAAATTCCCGCCAACAACAATTCCCTTAAACGCTTTGTGAGTTTGCGAGCATAGCTCAAAGAATTTCTGCGGGAAGTTTGAAAGAAGCTTTTTGCTGACTGCCTTTATGCTTTGATAGCCGTTGCTCATGTAAAGTTTTGGAAGATAGCGACTTATTGCCCCAGTTGGCGGGGAAATTGACATATCGTTATCGTTCAAAATTGTTATAAACCTTTTTGTGGCGTGGTCAATATTGTTCATAGCCTCAAAAACCATGCCTGCGGAAATTGCACCATCGCCAATTATTGAAACAGTAAAGTTTTCGTTGTTTTGAAGCTTGTTAGCACAAGACATTCCAACGCCAAGTGAAACGGAGGTTGAGCTGTGCCCTGCGAAGAAGTGATCGTGGATTGATTCTTTTGGGTTCGTGAAGCCGGAAAGTCCATTGAAAGAGCGAATTGTGTGGAAGTCTTTTATCCTGCCTGTCAGAACTTTGTGTGCGTAACTTTGGTGACCAATATCCCAAATAATGGCATCAGTTGGTGACCTGAAACAATAGTGCAAGGCAACCGTAAGTTCAACAACGCCAAGGCTTGCACCCAAATGCCCACCAGTTTTGGAGACTTCCTCAATAATGAAACGGCGAACTTCATCGCAAAGGCGTTCAAGTTCAAGCTTAGATAGTTTCGCTAAATTTTCTGGGTTAATGTCGTTAAGCATTTTGCCGTTTTGTTCAATACCATTTTTGTTTGAAGGGGTAATAATATCGCAAAAAACAAAAAGCAATTTATTTTGGCAATTTATTTTGATGGGAGTTTTGGCGGGTTATCGCTCATTTTGTTATAATGTACTAATACGGTGATACAAAAAATGGGAAAAAAAATAAAAAAATAGTTTCAAAACTTGCATGGGCGAAAAAATTGACGAAAAAATATTGCACTATATATAATATAGCATAAACAAAAAACAGTGTGGAAGCGTGATTTTTGGAAAAATCAAAAATCTTGACAACTAAATTTCTCATTATTATAATTTCGTGTAATTTATCTGTATTTATGTCTGAAAACGGTTCGTCTCAAATTCAACCCGCAAAGGAAACCGAGGGTGTTTTGGCGGTTATTAAAAAACTTCTAAGCGGTTCTGTGATGTTTGTGCTGGACGGCGTTCGCAATACTCACAAAGAGGGGCACATTTTCATATTAATTGGAATAATTCTAACGCTTTTTGCGTATTCTCTAACAACATTTCTTGGAAATATTTTCCTTGTAATAACAGTTTGGTGCGTGTGTTTTTTCAGAGACCCCGAGCGTTCAATTCCACAACAAGCCGGCGTTTTTGTCTCCCCTGCTGATGGCACAATAACAGGCATTACCGAAAACGAAAGCCTTCCGGAAGAACTTGGCTACACCTCTGATGAAAAATTCACAAGAGTCTCAATCTTCCTAAATGTCTTCAATGTTCATGTGAACAGAATTCCAGCAAAGGCAACTATTGAAAAGGCTTGCTATGTTCCGGGGAAATTTTTGAACGCTTCGATTGATAAATCTAGCAAAGAAAACGAACGCAATGTTTTGATGTTGAAAAACGAAGATGGCGAAATTTTTGCAGTAACACAAATTGCAGGGCTGATTGCTCGCAGAATTGTATCATACGCAACCCAAGGTGCAAGCTATCAGCGAGGCGAACGCTACGGAATTATCCGTTTTGGTTCAAGAGTCGACATTTTCGTTCCACAGAACTACAAAGTAGCGGTTTTGCTTGGTCAAACAATGGTTGGCGGCGAAACAATTATTGCTTCAAAATAATCAATGAACGAGTATTTTATTCGTGAACTGAAAAGTAAAATAACCCTTTCGCAACTGCTTGGTCGCTATATAAAAGTGACCAAAAAAGGCGGAACTTACCTTGCTTTGTGTCCATTTCACGGGGAAAAAACTCCGTCTTTTAACATAGACGACAACCGTGGAGCCTATCACTGCTTCGGTTGCAACGCTTCGGGCGATGCCATTTCCTTCATTCAGGAACACCTTTCAATGACATTTCCTGATGCTCTCAAAGAACTTTGCCTTTATGCGGGCGTTGAAATGCCACAGCAAACGGTGCAATCTGCGGAAAAAACTGCTGCGATTAGGAAATCTTTGGATATCTTAGAACACGCAATGGAATTTATGCGGAAAAATCTTCAAAATAACCCAAACGCAATGCGATATTTACAGGCAAGAAATATTTCAAGCGAAACAATTGCCGAGTTCAAAATTGGACTCTGTGGTGGTGGAGGGGTGGAAAAATCGTCGCTTTTCAAGGACTTGCAAAAGCATTTTACCGAGGCGGAGATTGAGAAATCCGGGCTTTGCATCAAAACAAACTATGGCATGCTTGACCGCTTCCACAACCGCATAATTTTCCCAATTTTGTCGCATTCCGGCGTTGTGATTGGCTTTTCCGGGCGAATTTTCAACGGCGAAAAGGACACGGCGAAATATGTGAATTCCCCAGAAACCGAGCTTTTCAAGAAGTCGCAAGTGCTTTATAATTTCCACAATGCAAGGAAATCGAAGGAAAAATTTGCGATAGTTTGCGAGGGTTTTATGGATGTCATCGCCTTTCACAAAGATGGCATAAAAAACACCGTAGCCCAGATGGGGACTGCCTTTACGAAGGATCACCTTGCCGCACTTTCGTCCCGTTTTGAGGAAATCTCCTTCTGTCTTGATTCCGACAACGCCGGCATTCTTTCGCAAAAAAAAGTGATTGAGATGCTATTTGAAATTGCAAATGCGGAAAAAACTTTCAGCTTCATCGTGCTTGATGGCGAGAAGGATCCCGATGAGTTTTTGCTCAAAAATGGCACGGGATCGTTGAAATCCAGCACTGAAAAGCGGGTTTTATTGCACGAACATGCGTGGAATTTGTGGACTTTCGGGCTAGATTTTCAAAACCCGATGGCAATGGTGAAACTTGAAGGGCATATTAAGGCGATTTTGGGGAAAAATCCTTCAAAAACCGTGCAAACGCACTACGATAACTACTTCAAAAACAAAATTTACCAGTCAAAATTCATCAAAAAACAGAAAAAAGTGATTGAAGTTCACACAGAAAGCGAGAAATTTCCACGAAATGAGGCAACGGCACTTGCATTTTTATACCAAAATTTCAACGCAATTGAAGGCGATGACGCAGAAATGAAGTTTAAAAATCCGGAAATCTGTGCTTTGGTGGAGAAAATCTTCGCAGGCGAGGACCTATCCGAGGACAAAACCATGGAGGAAATCCTCTCAAACAACCTTGTTCCAGAACTTGAAACCGCCCAAATCCCTTCTTACTACAAGCTTTTGTATAACTCCCTGTTGCTAGACGACATTGACGAAGAAATTGCAAATAACAGGCAAAATTTCGAAAAAATCCTCTTCCTTCACAAAGAAAAGCAGAAAATTTTGAAAGAAATGGAGGCAATCAAGGCTTTTCTTTTCCCGTAATTACATTTCGCAGCTTGTAAAACAACACAATTGAGGCGAAAATTAGCGTGAAAAAATTCGCATAGAGCAGGGCAGAATCCTGTTTCAAAAAGGCATAAACCAGCCACAGTAAAATTCCGATCGTAACGAAAATGAAGTATAACAGGGAAATTCCGTTCGTGCTTTTGGTTTTAATGGTTTTCCAAACTTGTGGAACGAAGCAAAATGTTGTGAAAGAGCCAGCGATGAAGCCTAAAATATCAATGTTCATAAGGGTTTGTTACTTGCTTGCGTTAATTTCGATAATCTCGTTTTCGATCGATTTAATTTCCGCTTTGCACTGTTTAATTATTTGGTTTGCGGTTTTATAGGTTGAAACTATTTCGTTTATGGAAATTTCGCCATCGATTTTTTTGGCAATTTTTTCAAGCTCACGAATGTTTTGCTCCAATGTATTGCCATTTTTTGCGTTGTTTTCGGTTTGCTGGTTTTCTGGTGCTGACATAATTTTTATGATGAAAAGGTTGTTTTGCGATAGCTTGTATACTTATTAATCTGCGAAAAGTCGTTCACAATGTTGCAAGTTTCGCCTTCTTGCTTCACTTTGCTGGAAATGTAGAGCTTCATAATATCTTTCAAATTGTTGTTGATATCAAGGGCGGGAATGGCAAATTTTGCGATAATTTCAACCGTGGCAAGGTTTCCATCGCCAATTGTTACATTTCCATAGCACGCACCGCCAGCATACGCCGTTTTAATTGTGCAATCTTCAATGGCGAACTTTTTTGCATCACCATTGAGTGCGAAAATGAAGTTTGCTCGTGTTTTTCCGTCTTGCTCAAACATGGTTTTTATGTAATCGGGGTTTAAAGATTCAAGATCCTTCTGCCTTTTCAACAAATGTTGACCGACTAAATCAAGGTTGATGTTGGAAATCATGGCATCTTGCACAACGAATTTTGTGTGAAGTTTTATCGAGTTCAACAAATCGGAGTATGTCGTTCCGCTGAATTCGATGGAGCCGCCGCCAAAAATTGAGCCGCCAATGTTTGCCTTAAATGGCAGAACTGTTTTGAATTCCTCCATTTCGGCGTTCACAAATGTTGCTTGAAGGTTGAAAACTGGCTTGCTGCGGCGAAGGTCGACAGTGCCGGAAACCTTGCCCGATAACGGTTTAGCCTCCCCACTTGTGGAAATCAGTTTCGTTTCGGGAATTTCCAAAATGCCTTGCTTCAAGTTTCCAATAATCTCGATTTTTTCAAATGGCTTGTTGAAAATCTTAGTTTGCAACAAGATTAGGTGAATATTGCCGTCGATTTTCTCAAACGATGGTATTAGTATGGAGTTTTTGTCAAAAATTCCTTCCAAAACCTTGTGAAAAGCTGGGAAACTTGCAACATTTTGAATAACCGTTGTTGACTGAAATTCCGGCGTTGATTTTTGTATATTAATTGTTGTGGAGTTTTGAAGCAGGAAATCCGTCGTGTTTATATCAATTTTATGCGAGACAAAATCCTTTTGAGTCTCCTTCCCAATCGTTGCTTGCGTAATGGTTAAATCTTTAAACTTTGAGTTCATAATATTCAACACACTGCTTGTATTTTGTGCGTTATTATTTACAACATCTTGAAAAATTGTTTCGCCTTGGGAAATAACAATGCCGTCAATTTTCAAATTATTCAAGTTCGTATTGGAAATTGTTATGTTGCGAAATGTCGATTGCGTGCCTCCTTCTGTGAAATGAGCAGTGCTTTGCGTGGAACCTTGCAGGGAGAGGGTGTCTTGAATATCAATTTCCACCGTATTAATTGTGGTTGATGGTTCTTTGTGAACTGTGGTCAGTTTTATCACACTGGTTTCCTCTTTAATCTCTTTTGCAAGCTGGAAGTTTGTTAGAAGCTCAACCGTTTTGCTTACAATGTTTTTGTAATTTCCACTGCCCGTAATTGCCACATTCAACATGCTTACGGGCGTTGTTTTAAGGTGGTCAATTGAACCGTCCGCTTCAATGCGAAGGTTATTGCCGGCTTCAACTTGCAAGGTGGAAAGGGTTAGGGTGTTCCTTGTAATTGCAATGTTTGTGGTTAAATTGTGGAATAAATTTTCGCTTTTTCCGGAAATATTCTTGATTGCAACATCAATAATTATTGGCTTTGCTGGGTTGACTACCGAAAATATGTTAAGCAGGTGGTCTTTATTCACGCCGCCCTTTGCCTTGTTTTCATTTGCCTTGTTTTCGTTTGCCTTGTTTTCGTTTGTCTTTTTTTCGTCTTTTTCGTTTGTCTTTTTTTCGTCTGTTTTATCGCCTGCTTTTTTCGCCAAATCCTTTTTGATATCAGGTTTTTTTTGTGAAGAATCTGGCTTTTTTACAGTTGATTTCTGGTTCAGGATTGTAAGTATTCGCTCCAAAATTTCCGTGACGGAAAGGTTCTCAAATTCAACCAAAGCTTGGTAATTATCTGGTGTTGTTTTGAGTGAAAATGTTCCAACGGAATTCAAAACATTCAATTTACCATTGGCAATTGTCAGTTCGTGATTAAGGGAAGAATGGTCAATATCTGCTTGTATTGTGATTTGCGGAAGGTGGGCAAGGCTTTGCGTAATTGTTTTGTTGCCTCCAAAAATTTTGATGAACTCTTCGCAATCTTTCACAACTAATTCAACTTTTCCCTTGGTTTGAGAATCCTTCGTTGCCGTGCCAAATGTTGCATAAGTTCCATTTATGTTGAAGTTAAACGCCGAAGATTTCAGCGTTGCATCAAGTAAATTCCCTTTTGGAGTATAAGCATAGTTTATGCTCACAGGTTTAGAATTCGTGATAATCGTTCCCGTAATGGTAGATTTCTGCGGCAAGTTTGTAAATTCAAGACCCTTAACAAGCAACCTTCCAACAACCTTTCCTTCGGCATTTGTAACCTCTATTGTGGTGTTTTCAATTGCAACACCTTTAAGCATTTTTGCGAAATCACGGTTTGCAAATTCAGAAATCGTGCTTAAAATGTTGATATCCTGCGTTGTTGTGATTTTAATTTTTGCGTCGGCAATTTTCAGCGTGACATCGTTTAAATTGTGGTGAATGCTGGAAAACAGATTTGACGCAAGGGAAAATGTGCCGTCAATTTCCATTTTTGTAAATTCGTTCAAAATAATCTCCGCTTTTGATTCATGGAAAATCAGTTTTTCACGCAGGGTATATTGCATTTGCACGCCTTGGGTTTTGTGAATTTTAATCACCCCATCTTTAAATGTTGGAATGGATTTAGTTGTTACACCAACTTGGCTTGCGTAAATCCACAATGCGGAGACAATTATTAATATTGCAAGAAGCGAGATTTTCGTTCGGTGAAGGTCAATATGGCGGCTGAATGTCTTTTCCGGTTTGGATATCTTCTTGTTGATTTTTGGAGTCTTGTGCGAAGGGGAGTCGTTTTTTGGGTTAATCATTTGAGCAATCTTACTGCCAGTTGGAACCGCTTCCGCACCCCTAGATTTCCCCTGTTTGCCACCTTTTTTATCAGGTTTTGCTTCGGTTATTGGTTCGTCAAAATCATATTCCTCATCGCTTTCCTCAATTTCAATTTCTTCTGGCATATCATTAT
This sequence comes from Rickettsiales bacterium, assembly GCA_947378695.1. GTDB lineage: Bacteria > Pseudomonadota > Alphaproteobacteria > Rickettsiales > Deianiraeaceae > CAJQOT01. Next base: position 2,918 of record CANCKZ010000002.1, on the reverse strand, counting down.
CCATTTCGGTTGTGTCATCATCAAAATCGTATTCCTCCTCCTCATCGTCAGCTTCCTCCGTTTCAACCTCTTCGTCTTCGTCAAAGTCGTATTCCTCCTCCTCATCGACCTCCTCTTCCGCCACTTGGTTTTGCGAAAATGACTGTGTTGAGCTCATTTTAACATCGGAAAGTCCGTCAATATTGTGCAAATCCTCGTCAAGACTCTTCCCATCATCAGCGTCAAAATCGTAGTCTTCGGTTTCTTCTTCCTCGGTTTCCTCATCTCCATCATCGTCTTGAATTTCGCCATCATCTGCGTCAAAATCGTAGTCCTCCGTTTCTTCTTCCTCGGTTTCCTCATCTCCATCATCGTCAAGACTCTTCCCATCATCAGCGTCAAAATCGTAGTCCTCCGTTTCTTCTTCCTCGGTTTCCCCCTCTTGAACCTCGCCATCATCAGTTGCAGGTTCAGTCGATTCCTCATCGTCGAAGTTGTAATCCTCCTCATCCTCTTCTTCCGTTGGTGATGAAGATTTATTTTCGCTAAATGATGATGCTGAATCATCAAGAACGATGTCAACAAAATCTCCATCGTCTTCAAAACTGTAGTCTTCGTCGTCTTGGCTATCGCTGTGGTCTATATTGAAATCGTGTAAATCTTCTGCTCCTTCAAGGTGTTCTGGGTCAATGTGTTGGTCGAAGTGTATGTCAAAATCAAATTCCTCTTCGGGTGCCTTGCTTGTGTCAGCTTTCAGTGCATCGGCGGGTTTTTTGAAGTCGTTACTCACATTAAAAGAAAATTTTATCAAAGCTACTTTGAATTTTGGAAAAATCAAGATTTTTTTTTATTTAAAAAAGTTCTTGACAAATAAAGTTTTTTGTATTTTTCGAATTGAAATTAAAGTAAATTTTGCAAATGGCAATCACTATCGCAGTTCAAAACAATAAAATTATGCAATGTTATGCAAAGCTTAAAAAACAGCTTCAACAGGATAATGTTATTCGTGTCTACAAACAAAAACGCTATCACACAACAAAACAACAGTTGAAGAAAGTGAAAATTTCTATGCGTGTGATGAGAGCAAAAGCCCTTAAAGTTGCACAAGCAAGAAATGTATCTTCTGCTTCTTAAAAAAGAATCTAAATGACTCTGGACCAAATTATTTCCAAAGGTTTTACATACCTTTACTCACTTTGGTCCAAGGAGTCCATTTCCTCTATTGAAAAAACAATAGACCTTCCACACATCGCTTTTTTTGGAGCATCAAACGCAGGAAAATCCAGCTTGATTTCCAACTTGTGCAGGAAAAAAAACCTTGCATTTGCCTCAAAAACACCGGGTAAAACCAAAGAAATCATTCTTTTCACACCAAACCACCCGTTTTTCCATAAAAAAGCCTTCCTTGTCGATTTCCCCGGCTATGGCTATGCAAAAGTTGCGAACTCAACAATCTCTCAATGGGAGGCTATCCCCGAGTTCATTCACCAAGTCAACATTGTGAAAAGCTACATTCTTCTGCCCGTTGAAAAGCCAATTCAAGAACACGATTTAATGCTGATGGACATGCTGGAATACAAAACTTTCGCCATTGTTTTGACCAAATGCGACCGCATTCCATGGGCACAAGTTCAGCAAAAACAAGAAGAAGTTCGCAAACAATTGAAGCATTGCAGTAATTTTACGGGTCAAATTTTCCTCTCGTCGGTTAAGACTATCAAAAACAAAGAAAATTTAGAAATTTCGCAAGAAATATTTGATATTTTCAAAAACCACATTAATGGTATCTGAAATTGATTTTTATTTATGAAACAAATGGACGCACTAAAAAAAGCCTCGGTTCTGACGGAAGCTTTGCCGTATATTAAAAAATTCACAGGAGAAACCTTCGTCGTAAAATTCGGCGGCTCTTCAATGGGCAATAAAACTGCGATGAAAAACTTCGCCAGCAATGTCGTTTTGTTGAAATCGTGCGGAATTAACATTGTGGTTGTTCACGGTGGCGGTCCGCAAATTAGTCAAATGCTTGAACGCCTTGGCATTAAAAGCGAGTTCGTGAACGGCGTGCGTGTCACAACAAAAGACATGGTTGAAATTGTGGAAATGGTGCTTTGCGGCTCTATCAATAAGGAGGTTGTCTCGGCAATTAACTCTTGCGGAGGCGTTGGACTTGGACTTTCCGGCAAGGACGCAAACCTTATCAAGGCGAAAAAAATGCGTAAAACTCACAAAGAAACTGACTCAAACATTGAGCGAATCCTTGATCTTGGCTGGGTTGGAATGCCTGATGTTATCAACGGCGATTTCTTTGATGCTCTTGAAAATACGCCTGTAATTCCTGTTATTGCCCCAGTAGGGTTTGACGACGACGGCAATACTTACAACATTAATGCGGATAATGTTGCCGGTGCAATTGCTGCCGAACTTGAAGCTTCAAAGCTGATTTTAATGACAGATGTTGACGGCGTGCAAGATTTCGAAAAAAACCTCATAACTTCCCTCACAACATTTCAGGCGGAAGAAATGATTAAATCTGGGCAAATTTCTGGTGGAATGATCCCGAAAGTGGAGACTTGCATTGATGCGGTTCGTCACGGAGTTGAAACCGTGCATATTATCAATGGTAACAAAGAACACGCACTTTTGCTTGAAATCCTTACAGACACAGGCATTGGCACGATGATTTTTGAGTAAAAATTGAGGCAAAATCAGATTTTTTCCCGCCTTTTGCGATGCGATGTTATCACAAAACGGTGGGATTCGTCCCGCAGAACCTCGATAAAATACAACGCTTGTTTGTTTGCAAGTTTGAAACCTTCGGGGTTTTTGCGAGTGAAAAATGTCTCGTTCCCAGCATTGCGATTCCTCCCCTTCGCAATTGAAACAACGGGAATTGTTATGTTGAGCTCGTCCAAAACCCTTGTTACAGCGTGAAATTG
>CANCKZ010000001.1 GCA_947378695.1 Rickettsiales bacterium | reverse complement strand
ACCACGCACAAATTATCAACTACAAACAAATAAAAGACTGGCAAAAATCCGTTCCAACACCAGAACACTTTATTCCTCTTCTCTATATTCTGGCATTGAAGCGGGATGGGGAAAGAACGGAGCTATTCAATGAAAGCATCGATTTGGGCTCTATTGATATGACTGGGGTTATTGTAAACAGTTAATACTTCTGCAAAACCTTTTTTATAATTCATATAAATATTGATACACATACCTCTACAAAAGAATTTTCACGATTTATATAATCACCATAAATTCCCCCCACCAAAACTTTTTCATGATTTATATAAAACCACAAAAGATTTTTCACTATTTATATAATATCAAAAACCTCAAACAGTTTATGTCAATTTACTAAAACCTGCTTTTAGTGCATTTTAAAGGGGATTGACTCTAAACGTCATACTTGCCACAAAAAATTCTCATTTTTCCACTAAATTTTCTCATTTCTTCTCATTCACCCCCGTTTAAAATGCGTAAAACGAGGGTCAAATTTGAAATAAAAATGAGAATTCTCATGTTTTTAAAGAAAAAGTGGTCTCTGTTTCTCGAGTGTACTGCACAGAATGGCTCTTGATGAAAATTATTTTAGAGAGTAGCTTTGCTGAACGCGAACTAAACTAAAATTTTATAAATTCGTGAGCAATTTTGGGGAATATATGGTGATATGGTATTTTATAGTTTTGGACAAACTTTAGATAACAAACATAAGTGAATAGACAATTTATTAAAGTGAAAGATCGAGTTAGGCACTTCGTGCTAATATATTTGCAAGGCTTAAATAACCACAGCAAGGACAGGTAATATTTCTTGAAAACTGCATTACAAAATGATACTATATATGTAATGCAAGTGTATTTACTGGTGTAATAAAGTTATTCTAGAAGATTATTACACTTCAAATCTTTTCAAAGAGATGCTTCGAAGCATTATCATAACATATATACTTGACATTTGTATGACAATGGTTTTTTTTAATAAAAATGTAATAGTAAGTAGCGTGATGAAGATATGAATAATTTAAGTCCAAAATACATAAATAATTTAAGAGTAGACATACAAACCGCCTTATTTGAAACATATAAGACATATAAATATGTTGAACAGTATCTAAAAGATTGGCGTGATTGGATTGAATTCTTTTTAAGAGCTATAATTAAGTAATCGGAAACCAATCAATTTAGGGCAACAAGAATCTTAGAGCTTTACGATAAAACAAAAGCTAAAGTAAAAGACTCTCAAATTTTAGATTTATTGTTTAAAAAACCGATTTTAACTGCTCCAGATGTTTTGAAAGAAGAGTTAGTTAAAAATAGCGTAAGTGCAAATAGGCTAATGCTCAAGCTTTGCGATGCTGGTGTGCTTACCAAAATACAAGAAGGAAGCGGCACAAGACCTGCGGTTTATGGCTTTAGTGAGCTTTTAAGGTTGGTTAATGGGAGGAATTTAGATTAAAATATGAGGTACGAACAAGATATATCAAATAATACCACTTTTCATCATAAAATATTGAGAAAATCAGACAGCGATGACCGTTATCGTTTATATAAAGCTGCACTTGAGTGGGATTTGCTTGAGCCTATCATTATAGCAAGTAAAAATGACATTAAATCAAAACAAAAGTGGCAGACTCGCGTAGAGCCATATCATCATCAAGTAAAGAATCTAATTACATTTTGCAGAAGGTTGCCAGTAACTCTCATATCTGATGACGTTGGTTTAGGTAAAACAATTAGCGCTGGTTTAATTGTGAGTGAGCTTTTATGGCGTAGCAGAATTTCTAAAATATTAATTGTTTGTCCCAAGATATTACGTGAACAATGGAAAGAAGAGTTAGAGACAAAATTTGATATTCCATCAAAAATTATTACAGGAAAAGAACTGCTAGCGATAGATGATTTAAAACAAGATTACTCAGCATTCATTACAACTTATAATTCTGCTAGAATTTATTTAGACCAAATAGAGGATAATAAGTTTGATATGCTTATTTTGGATGAAGCACATAAATTAAGAAATTTATATGGCGTAGACAAAGCTCCTGAAGTAGCTGTAAAATTTCATAAAGCATTGCAAAAGCGTTTATTCAGCTATGTTTTAATGCTTACAGCAACACCAATTCAAAATAGATTATGGGATTTATATTCCTTAATTGATATGCTGACAGTGGCAAGAGGTCATACTAATCCGTTAGGCAAACCAGAGTTTTTTGCGAAAAAATTTATAGGAGACGGGGCAACGTCAGCAAGAAAATTAAATCCAGACAAACAAGAGGAATTTCGTTCCATTTTATATGGATATATTTCAAGGACAAGGCGCAAAGATGCCAATCTTTCGTTCCCAGACCGTGTAGTACAATCTCACTTAGTTTCTCCCGATGAACAAGAAAAGAATTTTATTAAGGCAATAGTTGGTTGTATAAATAAAATTGACCCAAATATGATCTTTATAAAGATCATTCTTTTACAGTTATTGGTTAGCAGTCCTGAGGCACTAGAGACAACAGTGAAAAAAATGCAAAAGAAAGGTACTTTATCACCCGAAATATCAGATGAAATGTTAATTGCTATCAAGCAATTTTTAGGCAATGTTAATGATGACCAAGCAAATACATATCAACTTATTACAGACGCAAATAATGATACGAATCAAGAGTTAATACTGCATGAAGACTTGCAACTTAAAACTGCAAAAATGCGAGGACTTGCATCACTAATTGCAAAACTCAAAACGGACAATCCCAACAATTGGAGAGTTGTTATATTTACAAGGTGGCGAGAAACTCAAACTGCCATAGCTTGTGTGCTGGCAAACGAAAATATATCTTATGGCCTTATAAATGGTGACTCAACTCAAAGAAATCAAGATACACTTGAGAAATTTAGAAAGTCAGTTCCAGAGGTTAATGTCATTGTTTCTACCGAAGCTGGTTCTGAAGGTATTAATTTACAGGTAGCAAACGTTATTGTGAACTATGATTTACCTTGGAATCCAATGATTATTGAGCAACGTATTGGTAGAGTTCAAAGATTATCATCCGTTCATGCCAATGTATGTATTTTTAACATAATGATTAAAGATACATTTGAGGAATATATCGTCGGCAGATTGATGGAAAAGTTGCAACTGGCATCTCATGCAATCGGAGATATAGAATCCTTACTTGAAACATCTGGAATAGGCGACGGGGAAGATAACGAAGAATGTACAAGTTTTGAAAAATATATCGCCAAACTTGTTCTTGCATCACTTTCTGGGCAAAATATGGAGGAGGCATTACGCAAATCCGAAAAAAGCATTACAGATGCAAAAAAGGAACTTGAGGAGGAAGAGAAAAATATAAATCATTTACTGGGTGATTCAGATATTTATGCTGATAACGAACCAACAACTCCGCAACTTTCAGAGATGACAAAATCAATGGACTATAAAACGTTTATTGCCAAAGCCTATGATACAATATCAACCGAAACTAATAGCATTCATTTAATAGACAATCCTAATAGCTCGGAATTTAAAAAGCTTGTGAAGGAAATATCAAATCAATCATTACACTGTGTAAACAACAATGATAAAGATGCCGAACAAACAACTCATATCCTTGCCAGCAATTGGCTTGGAAAGTTCGAGGCAAATTTACAAAAAATTGACATTGAAGAGTCTTCTCGATGTTTTGCAGGGGCGGCAACTCTAAATGTACGGGTTACAGTTGCTCATGATAGCTACGAACGCGTTATAAATGTAGAGTGCCAACATCATGACCACTGCACTTCTTTTGTAGGCAAAAATGGTATAGTTGCGATAAAAGATTTTATAGATGAACCTGATAAAATTGGAATATCCAAACAAAAACTTTTGGAGGCGGTTAATCAGAATAAAGATATAGCAGAGTTTTGTCGGTTTTATCTAGAAAGGCGAGAAATAGAATTGAAAAAGGTTGTTAACGATGCAAGGAAGCAGAAAAAACTGGATGATGATTTTACACCGAGGCTTGTCGTATCTTTAGTTGGATTGGAAGGCAGTATATCTCATAAAGTTAAAGCAAAACTACATTATAATATTTCTGGTAACGATACTGTATATTCAAGCACAATTACAATTGATACATTTGATGACAGTGTTGTAGCACCAGATATGGTACTATGCCATATCACCAATAAACATTATCCACGTGACTGTTTGAGTAAATGTGAAATTACAAACAATTTAGCTCTTGCACATTTACTCTCAAAGTCACAAATTAGCGACAGACTTTCCTTACCAAATTTTATTGTAAAATGCGAAGTAAGTGGCAAATATATACTACAGGATGAAGCCGAAAAATCTTTCATAAGTAATAAATTTGTTGCAAAAAACATTTTGAAAACATCTGCCATAAGTGGCAAGAAAGGTGAATTTGAATATTTTGCCAAATGTGATTTTACAAATGTCGACATATTAATTAGTGAGTCCAAAATCAGTCAAGTTTCTGGAAAAAGATATCGCATAGATGAAGAAGAGAGGTCTATGGCGTCTAGCAAAACTGGACATAAGAATGAATTTATATATTGCCATGAAACAAAACAACCATTGCTAGAAATTGAAGCCGAAAAGTGTGAGTTAAATGGCTATTTAGTAAAACCTGGCATACTAAAGAAATGTGAAATAACACAGCAATCAGTTATTCCTACGGAACTAGAAACAAGTTGTGTGAGTGGCAAATTGGCACTTAAAAAATTCTTTATTGGTAGCAGTATATCAGGAAAGTTATTGTTAAAAGATGAAGCCATACCTTCTTCTGGTGACACATTTTGCACCCCAGAAGAAGGTGTTATTTGTGCATGGAGCAATAATTTATCTCATCCCAATGACTTGAAAAAGTGTTCCTTGACATCATTATTAATACACACAAAATACTTAATCAAAGGAGAGTCCGTATATTTAGAAGTTTTATTCAACATCCTTGATCGCATTAGTCACAAACAAGATAAAAGCGATATGTGGAACTCAATAATATCTCAAATACAAGAGATTTTAAAATATGGGAAATTGAAAGTTAGCTCTGCCGAACTATCACCTGATGGCAAAATATTGGCATTATCTATAGAAGCAAAAACATGGGTTGGTTTAAAGATTAGACATATTGGTCTATTGTATTCCTTAAAAGATAATTGTTTGATTGGCAAATGTGCTATAGGTAAATTTGATAATAATCATTGGCATTTAATGTTAGATTAAGTAGGTGATTTGTGTGATTACACTTGGTGCTACCCCACCAACGCCTCAATCTGTTTCAAAATAATCTTAAGAGTTTTTTCATCCGCATTGTAAAGCATGCCTGTAATGCCATTGATAAGCTCTTGTTTGGTATTTTTGGCTTGCATGTCCTCACTATTGATATAAAACTCGTGCTTTGGAATTCCAAGAGCTTTGCTGAGTTTTTCAACCGTAGCAGGTGTTGGAAAGTTAATTCCTCGCTCAATCATGGAAATAGCGTCAACGCTTAAATCTGCAAGGGCGGCTAAGTCCTCTTGTGTCATCCGATTTGTACGTTTTGCTCGCGATTTTGTTAAATCTTGAAGTGACTCGCGGGCGCTTCGCTTTCTCCATTCCTTCAACTTCATTCCAAGCTCTCTTTTAATATCCATATACGATAAACAACAATGTTAATTGTATTAAAGATACGAGTATTACCGTAATTAACCACCGATGAATTATCATTTTATCGTATAAATAAAAAGTATAATTTATACGATTATTTCTTGACAAAACATTTCTTTCATTTCATATAATATATGATATATAAAAATATTTACGTTAAGATATGCGGAAGTTGTATGATTTTAAGGATTTCTTTTGTTCGCAAGGTTTGTATTTTTACAAAATAGCTCACGCTGCACTTCGTTGGTGTAAAATGGCAGAATTTAAGAACACGTGTTCTTTATACGAGTTCCTTAACCTCAATTTTCAGATATTCGGCGAGCCGATTAAGGGCGATGAGCGAAGGGTTACGTTTTCCACGCTCAAGAAGGGAAATGTAGGTTCTGTCAAACCCGATATCAAGCGCCATAGCTTCTTGGCTGATACCTTTTGCAAGCCTGATTTCCTCAATTTTTGACCGAACTCTACCAAAACATATTCAAAATCTTCGTTGGTTTTGGTTTCGTCAAATTTCATGGCAATGGTAAGAAATACACTTGCCATGTGATGTGTCTATTAGTCCACAGGAGTCTCATATAAGAAATTAGTAATAGTTTAGTGTTGTAATATGACCGCAAAAAATAAAAAGAAACCGATGGGCAAGTTTGCAAAATTTGTAATGGTAATTCTCTCAATATTAACGGTTATTGTTACAATATTTATTATAAACGACATCATTGCCGAAAGTAAAAATCCCGGACAACGTGCGGCACGTATTGCAGATAATGCCGAGAAAAAGGCGGCGGAACGCAAAGCAAGTTACAAGGCTACTATTAAAAACGTGGATGATAAAAAGCATAAACCATTTTCCGTTATAACATACATGGATTCCGAGAGTAGCGTTGGAAATGTCTTTAAAAGTTTATGGGCTTTGAATGATTATGTTTGTAATCACATCTTTGCAGAGCTAAAAACAAGAATGGATGAGATTACCCATGAAAATATTGTTATAGTAATTGGCGGTAAGGATATGCAAATTCGAGATGATTACGGCAAAAGATGGAAGGAAAATAGACATATAGCAACATTTGTATTTTTTCGTCATGACATTGAACAATTTCATTGTGACGCTCATCCCGATGTCTTTGTTGCCGCACAGGGGGTTGAATTTAAAGAAATGGGAATGGATGGGGGCGTAATAAAAGACTGTAAAAAGAGAATATCTGAAGGTCACCACTCGGACACTCAACTATGCCGCTTTTTATAATTTTATGCCCAAACCCCTCGCCACCTTTTGGGATTTAGAGGAATTTGGACGCACAAGGCTTTCAAAAAACTACTATGCAAGAGACTTTCTCTATAGTGAGATTTCTAACTTTCATAAAATCCCGAATATCCCTGTTGATGTTGATTTATTTGTTGAAACTGGCAAAAAACTCTGTGAAGTAATTCTTGAACCTTTGACTGAAATTTTCGGTAGAATCGGTTTACGTTCAGGATACAGAAGCCCAACTTTAAATGATTTTGGCAATAAAAATAACCTGAAATGTGCAAGAAATGAATCAAATTTTGCAGGGCATATTTGGGATGTAAAAGACAAAAACGGACACAAAGGGGCGACGGCTTGCATTTTTATTCCGTGGTTTAACGATAACTTCACAGACGCAAAAGACTGGATTAAGCTTGCATACTTTCTGCACGACAACATCGATTACAGCACAATAACCTTCTTTGCAAGGCAGAATTGTTTTAATATCTCTTGGCATGAAAAACCCGAGAAAACGATATTTTCAACCAAGGAACCGAAAGGGTATTTAATTGGTGGTGATGGGGCGGAAGCAAACCAAGACAGCGGATTATTCCAAACCGAAAAACAAAATTATAGCAAATATTATGAAGAAATTACTGCAAAACTTAGTGCTATTTAGCCTTATTTTATTCAACTTTCACGCACAGGCTGGGCTTCCAAATGTGTGCTTTTCGCCGTCAAATTGCTGCGAAGATAACGTTATTGAATTGCTCAAAACTTCTGAAAAAACCGTTGATATTGCAATTTATTCGTTCACAAATGCAAGAATTTTGGAAGCTCTAAAAGAGGCAAAAACGAGGGGTTTGCAAATCAGAATCGTAACCGATAAAACCCAAAGCAATGGCAAACATTCGCTAATTCAAGCCTTGATTGATGAAGGTTTTGATATGAGAATCAAGAAAAAATATCGCATAGAACATAACAAATTTGCAGTTTTTGATGGCACGAAAGTGATTACAGGAAGTTACAACTGGACGGAATCCGCAACAAATTACAACTCGGAAAACTGCTTAATTGAGAAGCGAATCACGGTTGTAAAAAAGTATAGCAAAAGGTTTGGTGAGTTGTGGGAACTGTATGAACCGAGGGTTGAGGATGTGGTAGAGGAAGGCAGAAAGCAGTCTTGAAGGTTGCTTTTTTAAAAGTAATGTTTAGAATTTTAAAAAGTAAAAAGATGTAATTTATTTGAGTGGTGTGGTGGTAAATGTTGAATATAGCGATTTGAGTAAAATCCTCAAATACATAATGGCAAGGCTATATTCCAATGCGATTGTTAAGATACGTTACGACAAAAACATTCCACCAGAAGACCCACTTGATGCCGAAACTTGGCATTTGAACCACCAAAGTTATCACTTCATTTTACACAAATCATCGTTTAAAAATCAAGATGCTCTGCGGAAGGTTTTACACTTTTTAAGCGGCAAAAGTTATATCTTCTTTGGAAGTTTCACCGAATGGGAATATGCAGTTTCGCCTTTGGAGTTCGAAGAAAACAAGACGGAATATCATATTACGATGTTTGTTTAAGGGCATTGCAGGACATTAATAACTACATTGAGTTGATATACAATGATGCAGAATTACAAGACCGCTTAATGTCCGCTGTCAATACGTCAGATGTGGAATATGAAGTTGAAAAACAAAGCTTCTTTAAGGTATTCAAAACCATTCTTGACGAGCGAAGAGTGTATCCGACTGTAAAAGATAATGAGGGTGCTTATGGTTTGGGTGTGGCAGATGAAAGAATGGCATGTGATGTAGAAATAAAAGGAAATAACGAATTAACGCACAGAGAAGCTTCTTCAAGCGGTGGTAGCAATTCATATCAAGGTAACCGTAAATTGCAGCCGATTGTGAATGAGCTTGTCATTAAATTTTGTCAAAATAAAGCATATCATGAGAAGAACAAATTTTACGAAGATATTTACGACACTCTGGAGAAAGACTATTTACACCTCCTAAAGGAATATTCCGCTTATAAGAGATACTTGAAAGACGAAAATGTTGATTGGCAGCGTACAATATATTGGTGCAGGGCGTGTATGAAGCGAAATAATGTTACATACACTATTAATAAAAGAATAAAACCAAAGTATCGCAAGATTACATAAAATTACGAACACCGCATTTTGTAAGTTATTATAATTTCAAATTTTTTTATGTAGGTGGTTATTGGCTTTTACATAAATTAATCATCAAAATACACAATTTACGAATTACAAGCAGTGGTGAGGCGTGTGCATAAGAAAAAATCTGCCATTATAACTTTAACATGAATTTATTGTTCGTGTTAAAATGTGTAAACTAACTGAGTACATTGTGGGCTTGGATAAAGATAGCATCTTGCAAGAGAAGGCTAGTCTTGCATCTAATCATATAATGGGACTTTTTAAGTTATTCGATACAATCGAAAGACGCATCCAAAACGAAGAAGCAGAACAAAAGCAAAAATCAAATAGTATTTTTTATACAATTCCAAATGAGTAAAGTGATTATAACAGAAGTGAAGGTTGAACTTATAAAGCCGCAGAATGGGCTTAGTTGCTTTTGCAAGTGTTGTAATAAACGATGCAATTTGCCTTTCAAGCATAGCAATTCACAAGAAATTGAATGCAGAAGTCGCCGAAGAACATTTTGAGACAATAATGCAAACTTTGCAAGATACTCTATTTTCAATGGCGGTTGAGGTTTCATACGAAGATCTTATCAATGCAAAAGTTGTTCGTATTCATTACGGCAAAAATCTCATCATTACAGAACATTCAACATGTACCGAGATTATAAAGGTACTTGGGAAATCTGATATTTCAAGAAGGCTAGATGTCTCACGCACATCATATAAAAATCATGGAGAGATTGTAAGATACCATGCAAGCAGTTACGAATTAACATTCTACGACAAACTAAGAGACCTGCAAACTGCAATCAAGTTAAGTGAAAAAAGAGCCTTTGAAAGACAAGGCAGAATGCAATCGGAGTTTTTACAAAGAGCAGTGGGTGAGGAAGTTTTGCGAATGGAATTTCGTATAAACGATATGGAGAAACTGAAGAACGACGTATTCCCGAAAATGGCAATCGAATATCCCGAACCAACCTTCCGCAACTTGTTCAACAGAGAGCTATCCCGAAGGACGTGTCTACATTTTTGGAATATAGCTCACACGGCGTCGCATTCTGTAATTGCGGCGCAAGATACGTCAAGCACTGCATTTGGTAACCTTATTCATTTGGGCTACAAACCAGAGAAAGCAGCCGCAATAAGCGAAGCTCTGCGATTAGTCAGAAACGGTTTATCTATGCGAGATTTAAAGAATATGTCAGCCACTTGGTATAAAAGTATTGAGGAGGCAAGCGGGCGAATGAACCAGCGGTCGCCGCCAGGCAATTTAGAGAGGAGTTATTTATACAGCTCCTTTCTGAATATCGGGCAACTTTTAGGTTTATTTGAACCTTTGAGTTTTTCAAATTTTAACCTTTAATTTATTTTAATCTATATGACTAAATCAGTCCAAAAGCCCGCAAACCGAGTGTGCAAAGCACAAATACGAAGGTTCGTGTCTACAAACGCTATAATTTTTGCAAGAGTGTCCTCCACAAATCAAGCAGATGGACATTCGTTAATTGCTCAGGTATGTCGTATGCAAGAACATTGCAAGCGAAATGGTCTTGAGATTATTTATGAGTTTCGGCTTATTGAGACCTCAACAAGTGCAGATAGAGCATTCGTTTTTAATATGCTTGAGTGCATTAAAAACCAAGAAGAGCCAATTGCGCTTGTTGTTGATGGAGTAGATAAACTTCAAAGAAGCTTCAAGGAAATACCTATTTTGGAAGAGTTAAGAATAGCTAGCAAGGTGTCGATTCACTTCTTAAGAGAAAATCAAGTTTTGGATAAGAAATCACACTCAGCCCAGCTTATGGCTTATCAGATGTTTGTTTTAATGGCTACCGCTTATGCTAACTCAATAAGCGACAACGTGAAGCGTGGATTTGATGCAAAGCGTAGAAATGGCGAGAGCTTGGGACATGTTCCAATAGGATACCTAACCAAAGACGGTGAAGTTACTCTTGACCCATTTAAAAGCGTTTTGGTGAGGCAGTTATTTGATGATTACTCCACTGGTCTTTATTCAATTCCAGCACTTGCTATAAAGTACGGCAAGAAAGGTTTAACAACAAATAGAGGAAGTAATCCAATTTCCAAATCTCAGGTTGATAGAATGATATATCATCCGTTTTACTATGGATTTATTGATGATATTGACGAAGATGATAATCCGATATTAAGACCTCATAAATACGAAAAGATAATAACACGGGAACTATTCGAGAAATGCCAAGCTGTGAAGGCTGGAAAGGGCTACAATAAGCATAAAACCACTAGAGATGACTTCATATTCACCACTCTTGTCAAATGCAAGCACTGCAATTGTAGCTATAGCCCGTACACCAAGAAAAGTAAGTATATTTATTTGCGACCAAACAACTCACGCACAAAATGTGAGAGATGTATGAATATTAATGAAAACATACTACTCAGGGAGGTTAAGAAGGTTATTGAATCAATTGTCATTCCTGAAAACGTTTTAGAACAGATTAAAGAGGCTCTTGTTGCTGGCATTAATGTGAAATACAAAGAACACGAAATTGCAATTACTGAAATTAACATGCAACTTCCAAAAATTAGAGAAGCCATTAGCAATTGGAATTTAAGGTGTGCACAAGACATGAGTATTACACCGGAAGAACGACACGAAACACTCGCACCACTGAGAGAGAAACAGGCTAAATTAGAGTACCAATTATCCCTTCTAAACAATGCAGACCAACGCTTCGAAATCACTGTTTCAACCTTACTGGACTTGGCTTCCAAGAGTTACAAATTATTCATGAGTTCGAGAAACGCTCAAAAACAACAAATTCTTAAAATCCTGTTCTCGAACTTATTTTTAGATGGGCAAAACCCTTGTGTAACCTTGTGCTACCCCTTCTCGGAGTTCGTGAAATTGAACCACTTTCGCACATGGAGCGGGTGAAGAGATTCGAACTCTCGGCCTCAACCTTGGCAAGGTTGCGCTCTAGCCAGCTGAGCTACACCCGCAAAAAGATTTGCATTTTGTAAGTAAATTCCAAAACAGGAAACTTTGCGTTCATTTCCTGTTTTAAAGAATTTTATTTGTCAAGTATTTTGTGAAATTATTTTTTACCAAGTAATTTCAAAAGCGTTTCACCCATCAAAGCAGGAGACTCACTCACCGCAATTCCAGCTTCACGCATAGCCTTCAACTTGCTTTCAGCATCACCTTTTCCACCGGAAACGATAGCACCTGCGTGTCCCATTCTTTTACCTTCGGGAGCAGTCCTTCCAGCGATGAAACCAACAGTTGGTTTTTTAATTTTGTGGTTTTTCAAGAATTCGCAAGCAAGTTCTTCGGCGTCTCCACCAATTTCACCAATCATAATGATGGACTCAGTTTCAGGGTCGTTCAAGAAAAGGTCAAGAGCGTCAATGAATGATGTTCCTGAAATTGGGTCGCCACCAATTCCGATGCAGCTTGATTGTCCAAGCCCTGCTTTTGTTGTTTGGTGAACGGCTTCGTATGTAAGAGTTCCAGATTTTGAAACGATACCAACTGAACCTCTTTTGTGAATATGCCCTGGCATAATTCCAATTTTGCATTCATCAGGAGTAATCACCCCCGGGCAGTTTGGCCCAACAAGGCGAGAAGTTGAGCGGTCAAGCACGGCTTTTACTCTAACCATGTCAATAACAGGAATGCCTTCGGTAATGCAGACGATAAGTTCAATACCGGCATCAATTGCTTCAAGAATAGCATCAGCGGCAAATGCGGGTGGAACATAGATAACGGAAGCATCGCAGTTTGTCGCAAGTTTTGCTTCTTTAACAGTGTTGAAAACAGGCAAACCGATGTGAGTTGTTCCGCCTTTTCCCGGGGTTACTCCTCCAACCATTTTTGTTCCGTAAGCGATTGCTTGCTCGGAGTGGAAAGTTCCTTGTGCACCAGTGAAACCTTGACAGATTACCCGTGTATTTTTATTTACTAATACAGACATTGACTAAAATGAATAATTTTTTTAAACAAAGCACCGCAAATTTTATTTTGCAAGGAAATTTTATTTGACATTCCCACTTCCTCAATTAATACTTGGTTGAATATATTGAAAATATGGAAATTACATCTCATAGCCTTGTAGCATTCGACATTAGACCTCTTCGCAAGCCTAAAAAGACAGAAATTTATAATTTTCAGAAGCTTTCCGCAGTGTTGGCGGATTACGGTTTTTGCACAATTAAACTTCAAGATGATTGGTATGGTGCAGATTTAATTGCACAAAATATGAATTTTGATAACACGAATAATTACAATGTTGAATATTTGAAAATACAACTTAAAGGCGAAGCTGGCGGAGTTTTCAACAAAAAATACGAGGGGAAAGGTATTTGGATTGCATTTCCTTACAAAGGTGAATGGTATTTGTATCCACACGACGCAATGTACGAAGTGTTTGCGAAGGAGTACTTCGGAATTAAGAATTTATACGAGAAAGGTAAATATGATGCATTTATACATGCAGGTAGAAATGATGAAACCAGCATATCAAGAAAAAAGCTTGAATTACTTCAAAATTGCAAATTGATGATTAATTAACACCCGCAAAAACTAATTGACAAACGCAAAATTCCAATTTATTAATTCTTTCGAAAGTTATTGCACGGCAACCGAATGAATATTGATAGAATCAAGGAGGAGCTCACATTCCTGCGTCTGCTTTTCACCGTTTTTTCTGCGTCATTTGCTACTTTGAGTGGTTTTCTTGGAAGCAGTTATGGCGAGGTTGATCCTCAACTATTATTAGTGTACATATCAATTGATGTTATCCTCTTCGTGATAATACTGCTTAATATTTTTCAAATTATCAACTTATTACGAAAACTATGATATACATCGTCTTCTTCCTTATGATGGCACTTCCAATATGTATTATGCTTATGCTGTTAAATCTTTATCGTGACGATGCAAAAAAAGAAGCGGCGGCTTTGCTTGCGTCTCAATCTACACCGAAAGATTCTTGAACCACACCCAAGAAAACCAACCTAAATCACAATCCATCATCAACCCTTGAATTTAAAAAAAGTGGCATTATATACAAGAAAATTGTTTTTTGAAAAATGTCGAAAAAGTCTACTGTTCACAAATTTGATGCCCAAATTGGGAAAGTTCTAAAAATTGTGATTAACTCAATCTACACAAACCGAGAAATCTTCCTGCGGGAACTCATTTCCAACGCTTCTGATGCCATTTCGAAGTTGAAATATAACGCAATTGCGAATCCATCGCTTGTGAGTGAGGGTTATGCTCCAAAAATTACCGTTGAAATTCAGCAAGAACAACGCAGAATTATAATTTCTGATAACGGAATTGGTATGGACGAAAGCGATATGATTCAAAACCTTGGAACTATTGCAAAATCTGGGACTGAGGCATTTGCAAAGACAGTTTCAGAGGAAAACACTTCAAATGTTGCGGATTTAATCGGTCAGTTTGGTGTGGGGTTTTATTCCTCGTTCATGGTGGCGAAAAAAGTGAGTGTTACATCAAAAAAAGCAGGTGAAGACAAGGCTTTTGTATGGGAATCGGAAGGTGATGGGGAATATTCCATCGCAGAAACAACAAAAGAGGAGGTTGGAACTCAAATTGTTTTGGAGATAAAATCGGAGGAAGAATTCGATGAATTTGTCGATAAATTCCGCGTTGAACACATTGTGAAATCGTATTCAAACCACATAAGCACGCCAATTTTGATACAACACGAAACGGGAGAAACCCTTATTGAAAATGAATCTTCGGCAATTTGGTTGAAAAATCCTTCGTCCGTAACAGAAACGCAATATCAAGACGCCTACAATTCAATTGGTGGCATGCCGTCTGGCTATTTTGCGAAAATTCACAGCAAGGTTGAAGGTTCAATGGAATATTGTGCGTTGCTTTTCATTCCAAAAACAAAACCTTACGATCTATACAACCCCGCACGCAAAAATTCGATAAAACTCTTCGTAAAACGAGTGTTCATAACGGAAGATTCCACAATTCTGCCCGAACATTTCCGCTTCGTGAAGGGTGTTGTTGATTCCAGCGATCTTCCACTGAATATTTCCCG
The DNA here is from genome assembly GCA_947378695.1 of Rickettsiales bacterium. GTDB lineage: Bacteria > Pseudomonadota > Alphaproteobacteria > Rickettsiales > Deianiraeaceae > CAJQOT01. Next base: position 6,244 of record CANCKZ010000001.1, on the reverse strand, counting down.
TGAGACTCTTCAAAACAACAAGGTTCTTGAAAAAATTGGGAAATCGCTCGAAAAAAAGATTATATCCGAACTGGAAACTCAACTGAGGAATGACATTGGAGACTATGCAAAATTTTGGGCAGACTTTGGAAATGTCATAAAAGAGGGTCTTTGCAGAGCAGGAGAATTGAACTTGAAACTGCTTGATGTTTGCCTTTTTAAGTCAAGTTACAGCTCAAATTTCACAACAATTGCTGAATATATTTCCCGCATGAAGCCAGAGCAAGATTCAATTTACTACATTACCGCCGAAAATTACGAAGACGGAATTAACAATTCCCAGCTTGAAGCTTGCAAAAAAAACAATATTGAAGTGCTAATTTTAACTGATACGGTTGATAACTTCTGGGTGAATGTTATTGCGAACTATCAAGAAAAGCATTTGAAACCTGTTTCATCGGCAGAACTTACAATTGAAAACAACAAGGACGAACCGGAAGTGATTGACGATGCTAAAAACGCGTTGCTACTCAACATTTTTAAGGAGACCCTTGGCGTTGCAATTGGCGAGGTGAAAATTTCCAAAAAACTGGTTGAAAGTCCAATTTGCCTTTCACAATCAGAGGGCGGAATGTCAATTCGCATGGAGCGTTACCTTTACGAACAGAAACAGTTGCCGTTTATGTCGCCAAAAATTTTAGAGGTGAACCCAAACCACCCAATAATTGAGAAACTCTACGAAAAAGCAAAAGCCGAGCAAAAAACCGACGATGAAATCAACAATCTGTTTGATATTGCCTGCATTGAAGCGGGGGAGATTCTGCGAAAACCCTCCGCTTTTATTCGCAGAATGTATGAATTGATGGACTAGCGGTTAAAACCCTCGTCCGTTGCCTTGGTGTGTTGTTGTTTTTCAAGAAATTTTGCATTGGAGGATTTGTGCGGTAATTGTATACTAAGTTGCGTTGCGGCATGTTTGAAATGCTTGCATTGTACTTTGCGTATACCTTCATTGGCCATCTCTAAGGTGTCTTGCGCATTTTCCAGAACCTGTATTGTATCCATCATACGTGCAATTTGAACATCTTGATTGCTTTCATCCATTTCATCCAGTTCAAGATTGTCCACTGCAGTATTCAAAGCGCTGATTTTTTTCGCATTTTCCTTACGTTGCGCATTATTTATTGAAAGTTGCTGCGTATTAAGCTGTGCGCGATACTCATTAATGGCTGCATGCGACACATTTTTGACATAATAAAGACATTGGTGTTCCTTCTGTATCGCCTTGCGAGCTTTATTTATGTCACATGTTGCGAGTATGTTTGTATTGCTAGCAGTTTTCACTACCTCATTATTCTTCTTGTTCATAAACTTCTAAATTAATTGATATATAATATTACCATATTTTTCACCCAAATGCAAGGGGAAATTCTGCGAAAACCCTCCGCCTTTATCAAAATAATGTATGAATTGATGGACTAGCGGTTAAAACCCTCGTCCGTTTCCTTGGTGTTTGGTCTGTATTCTATCTCTAATTCCATCACACTTTGCAAGCCCGCCTGCGAAAAAGTTCTTTTGCCAAGAATGTATTTTTGCGGTTGAACGGTTGTCTGTCTTTGAAGCGTTGTCTGTTGATATATTTGATTTGGGTAAATTTCATCAACACGCAGTTGTTGAGATGACTGATTTATTGCGTCGTGAGTTTGCTGTTGTGGAATTGTAACATTAATGGATAGTTGAGGAAAAACTTCTGCCAAATCTTCGTTATTCTTTGGCATAAACTCTAAATTAATTGATATATGATATTACCATATTTTTAGACATTATGCAAGAACTTTTTGGCAAGAACTTTTTTCAGCAACAACAATTTTGGGGTAAAATTTCAGCAAAATTACAACGCAGTGCAAATGAAAACGCCAATTGTGCCGTTGCAAAATGTTGGTGAAACAACTCCAAAACCCTTAGATTCCAATAATTTCGCGAAATTTTCCCTGCTTTGGAAGGCAAGAATTGATTGCGAAAGATATTCGTATGAACTGGAATCGTTCTTGAAAAGCTTATCAAATTTTGGCAAAATGGTTTTGATGTAAAACCTGTGGGCTTTGTGGAAAATGCGACCGTGGCTTTTGTCTGCCTCTGGCATAAACTCCATTATTGCAAACTTTCCGCCTTTTTTCAAAACTCGCCTTGCTTCAACAATTGCTTTTTCAATTTCTTGGAAATTCCTAATTCCAAATGTGCAGGTGATAAAATCAAAGGTTGCATCTTCAAAAGGCAGGGCGATTGCGTCCGCAATTATGAAATTCACGGCATCGTTGTTGATTTTCGCTTTCGCAATTTCAAGCATATCGGGGTTTATGTCTGACCCTGTAACATTTTGGGGAAGGGCTTTTTCGACCGCAAGTTTCACGATGTCGCCAGTTCCGGAGGCTAGATCCAGAAGTTTGCTATCCCTTGAAATGTTTAGCATTGATATGAAGTCTTTTTTCCATTTGCGATGTTGAAAAAGGGACATTGCATCGTTTGCTTTGTCGTAGTTTGTGTGAACGGAGGAAAAAACTGAATTGACGAATTTTTGTCCGACTTTCTGTGCAAGATTTATCATATCTATTTTTTAATTGGTGAGGTTGGTGTTTCAGTGGCAATATCCGTGGCAATATCCGTTGTGATATCGGTAGTTTTCAGAATGCGAAATCCCAGAACAAGCAAGCCCGTTCCAACCATAAAAACTGTAAATACAAATAATATTTCGTGTGTCATAAGGTTTCTAAAGAATTAATTAAGCGATGAATCTTCTTTTCTATTGTCATAGATGCAAGTATTAATGCGAAGATAAACAATAGAATGCAAGAAATTTTATATAATGGGATTATGTCAAAATTCTGCAAAAGCCATATCATACCAGCAATAATTGAGGCAACGAGTATTGCGAGGTATAACCTTAAAAGGTTCAGCTTTTCCTTTGTTGCATCAGCTATCATATCTATTTTTTAATTTGTGAGGTTGGAATATTGGTGGCTTTGAGAATAATAATTGTAGATGATATAATGAATATGAATAGCAGTCCAAAGGCTACGGTTGGAATATATTGAATCATAAGTTTTCTAAAAAATTAATTAGTTTGCGAATTTTAATTTCGATTATCGTTGAAGACAGCAGGCACGTGGTAACAATTAAACACACGCTGGCAATGTTTAATATTGAAGCTTTCCCAAGGTTTTGTGCAATCCAGAAAATGCCTGTAAATACTGAGGCTATCAAAATTGTGAGATACAGTTTGAGAAGACCAAGCTTTTCCTTTATTGATTCAGCTATCATACACTTAAAAAAACAGGAATGTGATTATATAATTACACACAAGAATTAAAATGGAAGATGTTACAACCGCAATTGTGGTTGATTTCCCAACACCTGCCGATGAGCCATCGGAATTCATGCCTGAATACGTGCCAACATAAGTTATTATGAAGCCAAAAATGACTGCTTTCAAAATGCCAATGTTGAAATCGAACAGTTTGAGATGCTCAAACATTGTGAAGGCGTAAAGTGTGCCGTTGTAATGAAGAGTTTGCGTTGCTATTACCCACGAACCAAACATTGAAATTACATTGGAAATGGTTATCAAAATTGGCATGGAAATTAGTGCGGCAACAACCTTTGGCGTAATTAAAAGCTTGCTTGGGTTAATTCTAAGAGTGCGAAGTGCGTCAATTTGATCCGTCACTTTCATCGTGGAAATTTCAGCTGCAAGGGCGGAGGCTACCCTGCCGGAAATCATCAACCCTGTTAAGACTGGTCCAAGTTCACGAACGACTGCACTAACCACAATTTTAGAAAGCGTTGCAGGACCCGCAAGAAACGAAAGCCCAGCACTCGCCTGCATTGTGAGGACTGCTCCCGTGAAAAATGATGTTAAAAAAATGACGGGAAGGGAATAAAAACTGATTTCAACCGTGCTTTTTAGCAACTGTTTGCGATAGAAATTCAGTGTGATTATTTGCGTGAAAATTTTGGCGATATCCAAAATTATGTTTTTTGCAAATAATGCCAAGCGTAATATTGTGCGTGATATCATATCAATTTTTCAATTTTATAACAATGCGTAATTGGTGGAATTGTAATTGTCAAATAATTGTGGGATTGTGGGAAGACCTGTCAAATTTTTTGGCTTTGTTGCTTCCAACCTCCTCACCTCCCCACTCCCTTCACAACCGAAAAATCGCCAAAAAAACCACTTCCACGCCCTGCCATCGAAGTATTATATATAATAGACTTTTTCCAGTGTGAAGCCCTCTACAAAACATTTTTTCCAATTCTGCCACCGCAAAACCAACCGCCACACGCCTTCTTTCCAAAATTTACCCTTCGGGGCGGGTGCGAAATTTCCGGCGGATATTCCTCCGCTTTGCTGCGTCATATCCCACAAAAACTTCGCTTTCTGCCACCTAAAAACCACTTCCACGCTCTGCCATCGAAGTATTATATATAATAGACTTTTTTCAGTGTGAAGCCCCCTACAAAACGTAGATTTCCATCGCCTCTGCCACCGCATCGTATATCTTGCGTGTGTTTTCCCCCACAAAAACCAGAATTTTCACCCCCTCACCACCGCAGAACCGAGTGCCACGCACCTTCTTTCCAAAATTTACCCTTCGGGGCGGTTGCGAAATTTCCGGCGGATACTCCTTCGTTTCACTGCGTCATATCCCACAAAAACTTCGCTTTCTGCCTCCAATAAACCCCACCAAACCAAAACTTTTCTGCTTCCTTATGTGCGTGAACTTGTGTGAATGGGTGGTATATATAAATTTTATGAACAAAATGTTACATCACCTAGAAAACACGAATACTATAATGACAATGATTAGCCAAAAGATAATCCATCGTCTTGAAGAGGCAAAAGAGGGCGGAGAAAAGGAAATGTCTATCGCTGACCTTAAAAAGTGCATGGATATTACACGAGACATATCAGATTCTGCTATCAAACTTGTGAAAAACGAGAGGGCAATTGACGACCACAAGGAAACTGATTGCGTTTTGGTTGAAAAAAAATCGCAGGAGGTCTATTCGCTTTTACAAGAATTGAAGCAAAATTTTACACCAAAAGTTTTAAATGATATTATGGAAATGAACGAAGACGAAGCAATGGCGGTAATTTCAGATGTTGTTGAGAAAATGACCAACGAAAACGATTCTAAAATTAAAAGAAGGGACTACAAAACAAAGGCGGAATATAAGCGTGCGAAGTATATCCAAAATATTATTATGAAACAAAACGACACTTCAATAGCAGCAAAAGCACGGGCAAGATATGCCGCTTGGTTTAAGGAAATGAACGGCGAAGAATCCAAACTTGTCTATGCAAATTGCAGCGAAAGTGAAATTCAAGAAAGCAAAATGTATGCAAGCCAGTTTAGTGCAGGTCAATTTAGCACAGGGCGAATTCATGTAAATGCAATCAGCGAAAATGAAACCGATGAAAGCGAAGTTGGTGAACTCGAAACAAACATTGACGAAGACTGTGCAAATTGGAACAAGTATCAAAACGATTTCAACAGTCGCAACCTTGACTGCGACGAAGTTCCATCATTTTACTCGTAAACTTCGCAGATATTTTTTTTTATTTTATTTTTTTCTTTTTTATGTCGTAATTTTTTTTTGGAAGTTTTTCTGCAAGATTTTTTTTTGGAAATTTGTGAACTTTTATTTTGAAAGATGTTTGCCTTCAATTAATCCTTTGATGAAGTAGACTTCTTTTTCTATGTGGCTGAATCTGTTTTCAAGAGTGGTAACTCTTGCGTCAAATTTATCCTCCAATGTGGTAATTCTTGCGTCAAATTTATCTTCAAGGTGTGTCACTCTGCCGTCAAGTTTTGTAATGCTGTCGGTTATTGTTTTTAGAACATAGCCCATCATGCTGCCAAAGATTATAACAAGAACCGGTGTTACAATTGAAAGAATTTCGTAGAGTGTCATTTTTTTTGGAAATATTATTTTGTTTGTAATTCGGCTGAATTTTTTTTGCAAGATTTTTCTCAAAGATTTTTTCTTTTTTTTGCGAATTTTCAGCCGTTTTTTGCAGAACTTCCAAGCGAAATTACAAGCGAAATTCCTTATTGCATCTGCGTTCCAAATGTGACAAGAAACGAGAGCGGGGTATCGTATGATTTCGACCTTATAACCCTTCCAAGGGCAAAACCGATTGGTCCCATTGGCGACCTCCAAGAAACACTAACCCCGCTTGAAATTCTTATGGAGGAGCTGT